>NZ_QKLH01000017.1:0-85319 GCF_003224215.1 Curtobacterium sp. MCLR17_043
CCTCCAGGCAAGCAGTCCCCACCCCCACCGCCGCACCCGTCCCTCCACCCGAAACGGAACCCGACATGTCGCAGCAGCACAGCGAGCTCTCCGCACAGCAGCAGCTCGAGGCCTACGGCTACAAGCAGGAGCTCAAGCGCTCAGTCAGCACCACCGACCTGCTCATCTACGGGCTGGTCTTCATGGTCCCGATCGCCCCGTGGGCGATCTTCGGGACCGTCTACAACGCCTCCAGCGGCATGGTGCCGCTGGTGTACCTCGTCGGCCTCGTCGCGATGATCTTCACCGCCCTGGCCTACGCGCAGATGGCGAAGTCGATCCCCCTCGCCGGCAGCGTGTTCTCGTACGTCGGCCGCGGCATCCACCCCACCGCCGGGTTCTTCGCCGGCTGGGCGATCCTGCTCGACTACCTGCTCGTCCCGACGCTGCTCTACGTGTTCGCCGCGGAGAGCATGGTCGGCATCTTCCCGGGCACGCCCCGCTGGCTGTGGGCGCTCGTGTTCGTCGCGATCAACACGGTCATCAACCTGGCCGGGGTGTCCTCGCTCAAGCTCGCCAACCGCATCTTCCTGCTCATCGAGCTCGTCTTCGTCGCGATCTTCGTCGTCATCGCCATCGTCGCGCTGACCGGTGGCACGATCCCCGACGCGTCCTTCGGCACCGAGCAGATCTGGGACCCTGCCAAGGTGTCGGCGCCGCTCATCGCCTCGGCCCTGTCGATCGCGGTGCTGAGCTTCCTGGGCTTCGACGGCATCTCGACGCTGTCCGAGGAGTCCACCGGCCGTCGTGGCGGAGCCGGCACGGCGATGATCCTGGCGCTCGTGATCGTGGCGTTCCTGTTCATCCTGCAGACCTGGCTCGCGTCCGCCCTGGCCGCGGGGCGGGACTCGTTCTCGGACAGCGAGGCCGGCAACGCCTTCTTCACCATCGTCGAGCAGGCTTCGTCGAGCGGGTGGGCGACCGCGTTCTTCGCCGTCAACGTGCTCGCCGTCGGCATCGCGAACGCCATGGCCGCACAGGCCGCGACGAGCCGCCTGCTGTTCTCGATGAGCCGCGACCGTCAGCTGCCCGCGTTCCTGCACAAGCTCAACGGGCGCCAGGTGCCGCAGAACGCGATCATCGTCGTCTCGGTGCTCTCCGCGATCCTGGTGCTGTTCTTCGTCGGGCAGATCGACACGATCTCGTCGCTCGTGAACTTCGGCGCGCTGTTCGGCTTCATGCTCCTGCACGTGTCCGTCTTCGTGCACCACGTCGTCAAGGGCAAGTCGCGCAACTGGCTGCTGCACCTGGTCGTGCCGCTGGTCGGGTTCCTGATCATCGGGTACGTCCTGCTCAACGCCGCGGTCGAGGCGAAGGTCGGCGGGATCATCTGGCTGATCGTCGGCGCGGCCGTGTTCCTGTACTACCGACGCACCGGCCGTTCCACCGAGGTCGGCTCCGAAGCAGAACCGACGACGGAGGACGCCCGATGACCCCGGACCACTTCCTGCCGAACACCCTCGGCCGCCCCGGGTTCTCGGCCGACCGGGAGCCCGTGCTGCGGGTCCGTCCCGGCACCGGCGAGACGATCGGCTTCGAGACCACCGACGCCGTCTACGCCGAACTCGACCAGCACCACGACATGGCGCAGCTGCAGGCACCGATCAACCCGGTGACCGGCCCGGTGTTCGTCGAGGGGGCGGAACCCGGCGACACCCTCGTGGTGACCATCCACGCCATCGAGCTGACCACGCACGGGTGGTCGGTGTCCCTGCCCGGCTCCGGGGCCCTGCAGCACGTGATGGGCGACCGGGTCTTCGCCCGCCGCTGCCCGATCTCGGACGACATGGTGCAGGTGTCCGACCGGCACCGGTTCCCCGTCCGGCCGATGATCGGGTGCATCGGCACGGCGCCGGCCGAGGGTGAGAACTCGACGATCATGCCGGCCTACCCGGAGGGCGGCAACATGGACGTCACCGAGGCCCGCCCCGGCTCGACGGTGTCCCTGCCCGTCCGGGTCCCCGGTGCGCTGCTGTCGATCGGCGACATCCACGCGCTCATGGCCGAGGGCGAGTCGTCGTTCGTCGCCATCGAGGCCCAGGGCACCGCGATCGTCTCCGTCGACCTGGTCAAGGGCGGTCCGGTGCTCCGCGCGCCCCGCATCGAGACCGCCGACGACTGGCTGTTCGTCGGCCTCGGCGACCCCGTGCAGGAGAGCGTCCGGCGCGGGTACGAGGATGCCTTCGCGTTCCTGGTCGACGAGCACGGCTGGACCGCCGAGGACGCCTACGCGGTGCTCAGCGCGGTCGGTGACTCGAAGCTCGGCGGGCCGACCGGCTCCACCGCCCCGGACCCGTTGCACCCCTTCGCCGCCGTCGGCGCGGTCACCCTGCACCGGGTGCCGAAGGCGGTGCTGTGAGGGTTCGCTGAGGGTGACGAGCCCTTCGTGAGCAGAAATGGTCGGGTGCCGAACGGTGACCCGACCATTTCTGCTCACGAAGCCCACCAAACCCACGAAGCTCGCGCCGCCCACCGGGAACCTGCACAGGCATGTGCACGATGATGGGCGCATGCACGACACCATCCGCTACGTCGCGATCGGCGACAGCTTCTCGGAGGGCATCGGCGACGCCGGACCCGCTCCGTTCCCCGGCTGGACCGGACGACTCGCGAGCGCGATGGCGGGAGCCTCGGACGCCCACGTCTCGTACGCGAACCTCGCGGTGCGCGGCCGACTGCTCGCCGGGGTCCTCGACGGTCAACTCGAGGCCGCCCTCGCGCTCGACCCGGCGCCGACCCTCATCACCTTCTGCGCCGGCGGCAACGACCTGCTGCGCCCGCGCTTCGAGGTGGACGCGCTGATCGGGCAGGTCGAGGCCGCCGCCGACCGCGTCGAGGCCACCGGGGCGCGCCTGGCACTCCTCAGCCCGGCCGACCCGAGCGCCCGCCTGCCCCTCGGTTCACTCATCAACCGCCGCGGTGACGCCTGGGCCGAGGCGCTCGGCACCCTCGCCCGACGCCGCGGTCTGCCGTTCGTCGACGTCTCCCGCGACCCGCACCTGCGCCGTGCGGAGTTCTGGTCGGACGACCGGCTGCACATGAACGCCACCGGGCACCAGCGCGTCGCGGACCTGGCGCTGCACGCGGTCCTGGACGGCCCCGCGCCGGTCGAGCCCGCGGACCCCGGTGCCGCCCGGACCCGCCTGGGCGAGGAACTCCGTTACTACCGCGAGTACGTCCTGCCGTGGGTCCAGCGCCGGATCACCCGCACGTCGTCGGGCGACGGGCGCTCGGCGACCTACCCGACGTGGACGCCGGTGCGCGGTCAGGACGCGTAGCCAGCGTCAGCCCGCGACGTACACGCGGGTGGTGACCCCGCTCAGCGCGTGCGCGAACTCGTCGCCCGTCGCCACGAAGCCGCCCGCCTCGTACAGCCGCACCGCCCGGTCGTTGTCGCCGAGCACGTGCAGCACCACGCGGGGGTGCCCGGCGGCCCGGGCGTCGTGCACCGCCTCGGACAGCAGCGACCGTCCGACCCCGCGGGCCTGCACCCCGGGGCGCACCGCGAGCAACGACAGGTAGGCGGCGTCCGCCGGGTCCGTCGACCGACCGGTACCCGGTGCCGTCACGAGCACGAAGCCGTCGACCGCACCGTCCGGGCCGGGAGCCACCAGCCAGGCGACGTGCTCCGCCGCGAACTTCTGCCGCGCGCGCTCCCGCACCGCCGGGTCCTCGGCGGCACCGTCACGGGCAGCCACGGCCGCGGCCCACAGGTCGATGCAGGTGTCGGTCTCGTCCGGGGTCGCGGGACGCACGACCACGGACGACTCGATCACCCGATCAGCCTACGACCGCCCGGCTCCCGATCCTGAACGACGCCCCACGGTGCTCGTCGGGCAGCCGGTCCCCACGGCCGTGCAGCTTCTGGCGCAGCGATCCCGGCTCGTACTCCTCCGGGTAGGCCCCACGGGCGCGGAGCTCCGGGATGACGAACTCGATGACGTCCTCCCACGTGCCCGGGGTCACCGCGTACGCCAGGTTGAAGCCGTCGACGTCGGTCAGCTCCTGGATCTCCTGCAGCCGGTCGGCGATCGTCGCTCCCCCGCCGACCGCCACCGGGCCGAGCCCGCCGATCGCCGTCTGCCGCGCCAGGTCACGGATCGTCCACTTCGACCCGTCCTCCCCCGTCGCTGCCGCGATGTTCGCCGCCGCCGACTGGATCGCGTTCGACTCGACGTCGCCGAGGGGCTGGTCCGGGTCCCACTGCGACAGGTCGACGCCCATCCAGCCGGAGTTGAGCACCAGCGCGCCGAGCTCCGACGCGTACGACAGGTAGTCCTCGTACTTCGCCTGGGCCAGCTCGTCGGTGGCGTCCGTGATCACGGTGAGCAGCGTGTAGACGCGGGCGGCGTACCGGTCGCGACCAGCTGCCTCCAGGGCGTCCCGGACCTTCGCGACGGTCGACGCGAGCTGCTCGACGGTCGGTGCGCCCACGAAGACCGCTTCCGCGTTCTCCGCGGCGAAGCGGATGCCGCGCGGTGACGCGCCCGCCTGGTAGATGACGGGCGTGCGCTGCACGGACGGTTCGGACAGGTGGATGCCGGGCACGTCGAAGTGCGTGCCGTGGTGCTCGATCGGGTGCACCTTCGCCGGGTCCGTGAAGACCCCGGCTTCGCGGTCGGCGACGACGGCGTCGTCCTCCCACGAGCCCTCCCACAGCTTGTATCCTCCCACGAGCCCTCCCACAGCTTGTAGAGGACCTCGAGGTACTCGTCCGCCACGTCGTACCGGTCGTCGTGCGACAGCTGGTCGGTCTGGCCCATGTTCCGGGCGGCGCTCGGCAGGTACCCGGTGACGACGTTCCAGCCGACCCGCCCCTTGGTCAGGTGGTCGAGCGTCGACATGCGTCGGGCGAACGGGTACGGGTGCTCGTACGCCGTGCCGGCCGTGATGCCGAAGCCCAGGTGCTCGGTCACCGACGCCATCGCCGACACGAGCAGGATCGGGTCGTTCACCGGCACCTGCGACCCGGTGCGGAGCGCGGCCTCGTTCGAGCCGCCGTACACGTCGTAGGTGCCCAGGACGTCGGCGATGAAGATGCCGTCGAACGCCCCGCCCTCGAGCGTCTTCGCCAGGTCCGTCCAGTAGGTCAGGTCGCGGTAGTCCCGCGACCGGTCGCGGGGGTGCCGCCACAGTCCGGAGGACTGGTGCGCGACGCAGTTCATGTCGAACGCGTTGAAGCGGATCTGCCGGTGCTCGCTGCTGGTGGTCACGGGTCGAGACGCTACGTCGGACACCTGCGACCGTCACGGATCGTGACGAAGCGTGACGGTCGGCTCCGGCACCGGCCTGGAGGCCCGCCCCGCGTCCGCCACGACGCCCGCGCCGGGCGCGTGGCCGGCTCCAGGGCTCAGGCGCGGTCGTGGAGCGTGACGTGGTAGCCGTCGGGGTCGGCGAACGTGAACGTCCGACCGAAGGGACCGTCGATCGGCGCCGAGACGATGCGGTGGCCGTCGGCGACCAGCGCGTCGTGGATCGCCTGCACGTCCGTTGCGTGCAGCCAGACCGCGGCGCCGACGCCGGGCTGCGCCACCGCGTCGAGGTCCGTGCCGGGCACCAGGTCGCGCAGGGCGAAGGCGATCGGCGTGGTCTCGAACACGACGGCGTGCGGCGGACCGGCCTGCGAGCGGACGAGGCCGAGGTAGCGCTCGTAGAACGCCTGCGAGGCGTCGAGGTTCCTGGTCTGCAGGGAGATGAAGTCGGGGCCTGTGACGGGCATGTGGTGCTCCTTGAGTACGTGTCAGTCTTCTGACACAGGACAAGCTATGTCAGACTGCTGACATGCGTCAAGACGACACCGGCATCCACCTCGAGACGTCGATCGGCTACCTGCTCAAGGAGACCGCGAGCGCCCTCCGGGCGTCGATGGAAGCCGTGCTGCGCCCGCTCGGCATGACGGTGACGCACTACTCCTGCCTCGAGCTGCTCGCGCAGCGCCCCGGCCTGTCGAACTCCGAACTCGCGCGAGGCACGTTCGTGACCCGGCAGTCGATGAACGTGTTGCTGCAGACCCTGGAGCGCGACGGCTTCGTCACCCGTGCCACCGAACCGTCGGTCGGCAAGGCACTCCCCACGCAGCTGACCGACAGCGGGCGGCGGAGTCTGGCGCAGGCGAGTGCGGCGATCCGTGGGGTCGAGCAGCGGATGCTCGCCGATCTGACCGCAGACCAGCAGACCGAGGCCCGTCAGATCCTGCGGAGCATGGTGACGTCGCTACGGCGTCAGGGCGCGTAGCGCACCGAGGCGGCGTCCTTCGGTGCGTACCGTTCCTCGAAGTCACGCTCGTTGGGGACCCACACGTCCCGCCAGAGCGCATCGTGCCTGCGCCCGAGCGCGCGGTCACGAGCCGTGCCCCGACACACCGCCGTGTCGAGGTCGACGTCACACCAGATGCTGACGTCGAGGTGCGGGAGCGCGTCGGGGTGGAAGAGTCCGATCAGGTCGACGACCAGGACGTCCGTCCGCGGCAGCGGCTCGGCCGGGCCGAGGGCTCGCACCGACCAGTCGAACCGCTGGAACGTGCTCGCACGACCGGCTCGATGCGGTTCGAGCACCGACGACACCAGACGGGGACGATCGACGCCGTCCCAGTCGGCCGACCGCTGATGGGACCGAACGGGGTCGAGGAAGTCGTCGCCGCGGATGCGGACCGCGCCGGGGAGCCCCTCGACGAGGGTGCGCGTCAGCGTCGACTTGCCGGATCCGCAGTAGCCGGAGACACCGACGACGATCGGTGCACGGGCCGAGGCGCGGCGGGACGCGACAAGGTCGATGACGCCGTCGCGGTCCATCGGGCAAGCGTACGAGGTCGATGACGGTGCACCGGAGTTCGTAGGCTGAGCGGATGGACGTCGCACTGCGGGACAGCACCACCAAGGACCTCGAGTGGCTCGTCGAGCTCCGGGCCGTGGTGCTGCGCGACGACCTGACACGCCTCGGGGTGTTCGACGAGACGCGCGTCCGACATCGCCTCCGCGACGCGTTCCAGCCGGAGCTGACCCGCATCGTCGTGGTCGACGACCGCGACGTCGGGTCGATCACCGTGCGGGTCGAGGACGACGTCCGCTGGGTCGAGCACTTCTACCTCGCGCCCGACGTCCAGGGGCGTGGAGTCGGTTCGACCGTGCTGCGCGCCGTCCTCGACGAGCCCCACGAGGGTCCCACGCGGCTCAACGTGCTGGTGGGCAGCCCGGCTCGCCGACTCTACGAACGACACGGCTTCGTGCTCGACACCGACGACGGCGTCGACGTGTTCATGACGCTGCGGGCCGCCGATCGAGCACCCCACGGAGTGCGCTGAGCTGCTCGTCGACCACGTCGGCCATCCGGCGCTCGGCCGGTCCGGTGAGCCAGGCCTCGAGGGCCAGGTGGAACAGCATCACGGTCGTCTCGGCGATCACCGCCGCCTCGGACGGATCGAGCCCGCGGTGGACGAAGGCCTCGCGCACCGCGTCCGTCAGGTCGGCGCGCTTCCGGGCGTCGCGCTCCCGGAGCGACGACTCGGACAGCACCAGCCGCCGCACCGAGCCGACCTCGCCGTGCCGCCCCTCGAACCGCTCGTCGGCGACGGTGCGGAGGCCGTGCACGACGATGTCGAGCGGGTCGATCCCGGCCGGTGCACCCTCGATGGCGGCCCGGGCGAGGTCGGGGATCTCGTCACCGGCGAAGATCACCTCGCGCTTGTCGGCGAAGTACCGGAAGAAGGTGCGGGTCGTCAGGCTGGCCCGTGCGGTGATCTGCGGCACGGTCGTCGCCTGGTAGCCCTGCTCGGCGAAGAGCTCGAACGCCGCACGCTCGAGTCGCCCTCGGGCATCCGGAGACCAACGCATGTGTCAACAGTAGTGGTGATGACACGTCGTGTCATGGTTGACTGGGCGATGACACGTCGTGTCATGACTCACTTCGAGCAAGAGATCGGGACACCATGTCGCCATCGGGCAACGCAGCACTCTGGACCACGTCGACCGGGCGGTTCACCGTCGGGCCCGCACCGGTCCCCCAGCCCGGCCCCGGTGAACTCGTCGTCCGCGCCGAGGCGGTCGCCGTCAACCCGGTCGACGCCGTCGGCGGGCTCTTCCGGCACCTGGTGTTCCCGAAGCTGCGGTTCCCCGCGGTCCTCGGGTCGGACGTCGCCGGCACGGTCGTCGCGATCGGCCCGGACGTCGAGCGCTTCCGCGTGGGCGACCGGGTCGTCGGGCACGCCGCGGGGCAGGAACAGCACCGGAACAGTGCTGCCGAAGGGGCCTTCCAGCACCTGGTCCTGCTGCTCGACCGTGTGACGACCCCGGTTCCGGATACCCTGCCCGCCGAGCAGGCGGCGGTCCTGCCACTCGCCGTCTCGACCGCCGCGGCAGGTCTCTTCGAGCCGGATCAGCTCGCGCTGTCGCTCCCGACGGCCGACACGTCCGAGCGCCCCGGGGTCGTCCTGGTGTGGGGCGCGTCCACGAGCGTCGGCGCCAACGCCGTCCAGCTCGCCCGGGCCGCCGGCTACGCCGTGATCGGCACCGCATCGCCGAAGAACCACGGGTTCGTGCAGGACCTCGGGGCCGAGGCCGTGTTCGACTACCGCGACGACGGTGCCGAACGCCGCATCCTCGAGGCACTCGCCGACCGGGAGCTCGCCGGCACCCTCGCCTTCGGCCAGGGCTCGCTGACCCGCACGCTCCCGATCGTCCGGGCAGCCACCGGCTCCGGTCGACTCGCGTCGGCGTACCCGACACCGGTGACGACGATCCGGGCGCGGCTCGAGCGCCGACACGGGGTCCACGTCACCGCGATCTGGGGCGGCCGCCCGACGGAGTCCGAGGTCGGCCCCGCGATCTACCGCGATTTCCTGCCCGAGGCGCTCCGCACCGGGCGGTACCGTGCCACCCCGACCGCGTCCGTCGTCGGATCGGGACTCGCCGCGATCCCGGATGCCCTCGCCGAGCTCCGCGCCGGTGTCTCCGCCCGGAAGCTCGTCGTCACGCTTCCCTGAGCAGGTAGCGTCAGCGACGTGACCGATGCCCACGAGCAAGACGAGACGTTCGAGATCATGATGTCGGGCGGTGGCACACCACGGGGACACCTGCAGGACCCGAGCGCCGTCACGCTGCACCTGGACCCGCGGCTCCTCGGCGACACCGCCAGGGGCAAGGAGATGTTCGCCCGGGCCATCGAGCAGCAGCACACCGCACTCTCCGACTACGCCACCGCCATCGCGGCCGCCGACGGTGACGTGACCGCCCCGGCGGTGCAGGACGCCGCGACCGCACTGCACCAGGCGCTCCAGTTCCTGCCGATCGCCCACACCGTATACACGGGCGTCGGCTTCCCCACCGCCCGCGTCGGGGACGACCCCCGCCCGCCCGCGCTGCGACCGGAACGCGGCGAGCGCGGCCTCGGCGTCCACCCGGACATGTTCACCGCGATCCACGGGGACACCTCGCAGCGCTGGGAGCTCGCGTGCGAAGAGGACCTCCCCCTCTCCGTCGAGATCACACTGGCGACCGATCCGGACGAGAACGTGCGGTCCGCCTTCCTCATGGGGACGAGGTCACGAACCGTCGTCCTGCTCATGGAACAGCGAGAGACCGACCCGGAGATGCTCGAACAGCTCGCCCAGCAGAGCTACGCGAGCCCCGAACGGAAGTTCCCCGTGCCGCTCGCCGACCTCGTTCCCCGAGAGCTGGACGGCCTCTACGAGTTCCTCGGTCTCGACGACGACACCGTCGCGCTCGCGAAGTCCCGCTGGGCACGGGCGCAGGAACGCGGCGAGCGCATCACCGTCGGCGACGCGCTCCGCGAGATCGGCGCCATCGCCTGATCGTTACCCCGCAGTGAGCGACTTCGCGTACCAGCGGTCGGAGTACGGATCGTCGTTGAACGGCGCCACCTGGACGAAGCCGAGCCGCTCGTAGAGCGCACAGGCCTCGGCGAGCTCGGCTCGCGTGTCCAGCCGCAGCGACGTGATCCCGCGTCCCCTGCAGACGTCCTCGACGTGGCGCAGGAGCGCCGAACCGACGCCTCGGCCGCGGTGCTCCGGCAGCGTGAACACCTTCGTCAGCTCGCCGACGGCACCGACGAAGCGCACGCCGGCGCAGGCGACAGCGGCTTCCCCGTCCCTCGCGATGACGAACACCCCGGAGTCCCCCTGCAGGTCGTCGTACGGCTCCTCGTCGAGCACCAGGTCGACCTCGGCCGTCGTCGCCGCCCGCCCGTACCACCGCGACGCGACCTCCGTCAGGTAGGCCCGCACGATCGCGTCGGCCCGGCCCGCGCCGGGTCGCTCCGTCTCGATGATCATCGCGCCCCTTGCGTGGCCGCAGCCGGCTCAGCGGGAAGCGGTCGCCTCGCGCGCGGCTGCTTCCGCCGCGACCCAGGCGAGCATGCCGCACTTGACGCGCATGACGAACTTGGAGACGCCGTGGAAGGCGACGAGGTCCTCGAGGACGTCCTCGTCGGGCTCACCGACACCGCGCGAGCGCATCATGGTGCGGAACTCCTCGGTCAGTGCGAGGAACTCGGGCACCGTGCGGCCGACGGCCATGTCGGTGAGGACCGATGCCGAGGCCATCGAGATCGAGCAGCCGTCACCCTGCCAGGCGAGCCCGGCGATGCGGTCGGTGCCGGGTTCGAGCCGCAGGCTGACCGTGATCTCGTCGCCGCACGTGGGGTTCCGCTCGAAGTGCGAGGCATCCGCGTCGGGCATCGCACCGTCGCCGTGCCGCGCCTTCGCGTGGTCGAGGATGACCTGCTGGTACAGGCTGTCGAGGGCGTTCACGCGGTGGCTCCGAAGTAGTCGCGGACCTCGGCGACGGCTGCGAGGAACCGGTCGACGTCGTGCTCGGTCGTGTACACGTACGTGCTCGCCCGGCTCGTCGCGACGAGGCCGAGGCGGCGGTGCAGGGGCTGGGCGCAGTGGTGGCCGGAACGCACGGCGATGCCCTGCGCGTCGAGGTACTGCGAGACGTCGTGGGCGTGCACGCCGTCGACGTCGAACGCGACCAGGCCGGAGCGCGGGACACCGGCGGGCGGACCGACCAGGCGGATGCCGGGCACGGCGGCGAGACCGTCGAGCATCCGGCGGGCGAGGTGCTCCTCGTGGGCGCGGACGCGTTCCATGCCGATGCCCTGCAGGTAGCGGACGGCCTCGGCGAGGGCGACCGCCTGGGACACGGGCTGCGTGCCGGCCTCGAACCGCTCGGGCGCCGGCATGAACTCGGAGCCCTCCATCGTCACGGTGGTGATCATCGAGCCACCGGTGCGGAACGGCGGCAGGGCGTCGAGCAGCTCGGCACGGCCCCAGAGCACGCCGATGCCGTTCGGGCCGAGCATCTTGTGCCCGGAGAACGCGGCGAAGTCGACCCCGAGCTGCCGCACGTCGAGGGGACGGTGCGGTGCGGACTGGCAGGCGTCGAGCACCACGAGGGCGCCGCGGGCGTGGGCGAGACCGACGACCTGCTCGACGGGGGCGATCATCCCGGTGACGTTCGAGACGTGCGAGAACGCGACGACCTTCGTGCGGTCGGTGATCAGGGCCGCGGCGTCGTCGGCGGTCCAGGTGCCGTCGTCGGCGACCGGGATCCAACGGAGGGTCGCTCCGGTCAGTGCGGCGAGCTCCTGCCACGGCACGAGGTTGGCGTGGTGTTCGGCCTCGGTGACGAGGATCTCGTCACCGGTGCCCAGGCGGAAGCGCTCGGCGTCGACACCGCCGCGGCCACGGCTGGCGTTGGCCATGCCGTAGGCGACGAGGTTGAGGGCGTCGGTGGCGTTCGCGGTCCACACGACCTCGGTCGGGGCGGCGGCACCGATGAAGCCGGCAACGGTGGCGCGGGCGTCCTCGTAGGCGTCGGTGCTGAGCGCCGCGAGCGTGTGGGCCCCGCGGTGGACGGCGGCGTTGTCGTGCTCGAGGAACCGGCGCTCGGCGTCGAGGACCTGGCGCGGGCGTTCAGCCGTCGCCCCGGAGTCCAGGTACGCCAACGGCTGCCCGTTCACGTCCTGCGCGAGGATCGGGAAGTCCCGCTTGATCGCCTCGACCTCGGTCTCGGTGAGCGGCTGGTTCGGCGCCACGACTGTCACGTCTCGTCCTCCTGGTGCTGCTGTCCGGAGCAACCCGTCCATGGTGTCCGTTGTTCCCGACCACGTCCAGTCGGCACGGCGACGGCCCAGGACCACGCCGGGTCCTGGGCCGTTGCACGTCGTTCGCTACTCGTTGCCGATCTTCTTGTCCGCTGCGTCGCGGGCACCGTCGATCTTGTCGTCGTACTTGCCGCCCGTGGCCTTCTTGACCGCGTCGGCCACACCGCCGAGCACCTTGTCGCTGACGCCCTCGGCCTTCTCGCTCCGCAGGGCGTCCTGGACCTTGCCGTCCTTCAGGAACTCCTGGGCCTTCTTCGTGATGTCGTCGAACCCCGCCATCGGCTGCTCCTCGTGTCGGTGCGGAGCCCGTCGCTCCGTCCTGGCGCCGACAGTAGGCCGCCGGGCAGCCGTCCGTACCGGAACGCTCGGGGTCTTCACACCATCTGGGCGCTGCGACGGCGCGCGAGCACGTACCCGACGGCGACGGCACCGGAGACCGCGAGCAACGAGGGCACGAGGATGTCCGTGCCCTGCTGGGTGAACTCGACGACGAGCACCAGGGCGGTGAACGGCGCCCGCATGGTGGTCGCGAGGAAGGCCGCGGCACCGACGAACGCGAAGGCCGCCAGGCTCGGACCGTCGGCTGGCCACAGCAGCAGCCACGCCCCGCCGAGTCCACCGCCGATAGCCGAACCGATCGCGATCGACGGGGTCAGCGTGCCACCGACCGCACCCGCGCCGATGGTGGCCGAGGTGGTCACGGTCCGCAGGACGCCGAGCAGCAGCAGGAGCACGATCGGCGAGAGGCCGGCGAACGAGGCGTCGTCGAGCGTGGTGTTCATCGCGACGAGGCCGAGCGCCCGACCGTTGCCGAGGATCTCCGGGAACGGGATCGCGATGAGCCCCACCATCGCGAAGACCACCGGCAGCACGACGAGCAGGTGCCAGCCCTTCGGCGCGATGCCCTGCAGCCGGTTGGTCAGCTTGACGAACCCGACCCCGGCGAGTCCCAGCACGGGCCCAACGACGATCGCCCAGACGAGCAGCGACGGCGACAGGTGCATCGCGGGCACGTGGTAGAGCACCTCGTCCGGGATCACGAGCCGGGCGGTGATGGCGGCGACCGCACTCGTGGCGAAGGCGGGCAGGGCGGTCGCGAAGCTGATCTCCCCGAGCAGGACCTCGACCGCGAACAGCGCACCACCGAGGGGTACGTCGTACACGGCGGCGAGGCCGGCCGCAGCACCGCAGGCGACGAGGATCTTCGTCTCGCGCGCGGTCAGCCCCGCACGACGGGTGACGAGTTGGGCGAGCCAGGCCCCGACCTCACGCGGCGCGACCTCTTTGCCGATGGACGCGCCGAGCCCCACGGCCAGGATCTGGATGCCGGCGTTGGCGAGCGTCGCCAGGGCCGGCATCCGCTTGCCGTCGACGGCCGCGGTGACCGAGACGATCGAGCGCCCCCACCGACGGAGCGCCCACCAGGCGAACCCGGTCAGGACCCCGGCCGCGGTGAGCGCGAGGAACCGGTTCAGGCCCGACGATGCGTCGGCGGCCTCGAGGTGCCCGCCGAACCCGTACCCGAAGGCGACGAACTGGATGAGCTGGAGCGCGAGCCAGACCGCGATGCCGGCGATGCCGCCGGAGACGCCCACCAGGGCGGTGACGACGGCGAGCTTGAGGGCCCAGACCGGGGTCGCGTGTCCGGAGTGCGGCATGACCGGAAGCCTAACGGGCTGGACGCACCCGATGACGGACCGCGACGGGCCCGCCCGACGCGGGACGGGCCTCCAGGGCGGGCGCCCCGTCCACCCGCCGTCAGACGGCCGTCACCCGGAACGGCACCACGCAGTCGGCCGGCATGAGCGGCGGCTGCAGGCCGACGGTGCCGAGCACCCGGCCGCTGAACACCCGCGGTCCGGACCACCAGTCCGGTCGCACCAGGTCGTGGCCGTCGCCGATGACCACCGGGTCGACGCGGTACGCCGTGTCGGGCTCGAGGTCGCGGAAGGTGACCCGACCGGTGGCGGAGACCTCGGAGCGGCCGATGCCGGCGAGGAAGAAGACGGCCTGCTGCCGGTCCGGCGCGACCGTGCCGTACACGAGCCGTGCGTCGTCGACCTCGTCGGAGCGCACCAGGTCGCCGCCGTGCAGGAGCGGGCGGAGCTCGCGGTAGAGCGCGATCCACTCGGTGAGTGCGGCGGACTCGTCGGCGGTCGCGCCGGCCAGGTCCCACTCGATGCCGAGGTGTCCGACCAGGGCGGTGCCGGCACGGAAGGCGAGGTCGTGGACGCGACCGGTCGTGTGGTTCCGGCCGCTCGCGATGTGGGAGCCGAGCAGCTCCGGCGGCAGGAGCTGCTGCGTCCACCGGTGCATCTGCTGGCGCTCGAGCGGGTCGATGTCGTCGGACACCCACACCCGCGCGGTGTGCTCGATGACGCCGAGGTCGATCCGACCGCCACCCGACGAACACGACTCGATCTCCAGCGACGGGAAGCGCTCGCCGAGCGTCGCCATCAACCGGTACGCGGCGAGGGTCTGCTCGTGGACCGCTGCGCCACCGCCCGGGAACCCCGCCTCGACGAGGTCGCGGTTGTGGTCCCACTTCACGGCGTCGACCGCGTACTCGCCGATGATCGCCGTCATCCGTTCGAGCACGTGGTCGAAGGCCTCGGGGATCGCCAGGTTCAGCACCTGCTGGTCGCGGGAACGCGCGGGCAGCCGACCGTCGGCCTGCAGGATCCACTCCGGGTGGGCGCGGGCGAGGTCGCTGTCCTCGTTCACCATCTCGGGTTCGAACCACAGGCCGAACTCCATGCCGAGCGCACGGACGCGGTCGACCAGGGGGCCGAGTCCGTCCGGCCAGACGCCCTCGTCGACGTACCAGTCACCGAGGCCGGCGTGGTCGTCGCGGCGGCCACGGAACCAGCCGTCGTCGAGCACGTAGCGTTCGACGCCGAGGGCCGCGGCACGCTCGGCGAGGTCGACGAGACGGGCCAGGTCGTGGTCGAAGTACACGGCCTCCCACACGTTGATCGTCATCGGGCGGGGCGTCGTCGGGTGCTGCGGGCGGCTGCGGAGCCAGCGGTGGAACCGTCGGGCCTGGTCGTCGAGGCCGTCCCCGTGGGCGAAGTACACCCACGGCCCCTCGTACGTGGCGCCGGTGCCGAGCCGGACCTCGCCGGGCAGCAGGAGTTCGCCGCCGCCGATGACCTGGCGGCCCGTGGCGAGCCGTTCGGCGTGGTGCCGGTGGTTGCCGCTCCAGGCGGTGTGGACGCCCCAGACCTGACCGTGGGCGAAGCCGAACCCCGGCTCCCCCACCGTCAGCACGGTCGCTGCGTCGGTGCCGGTGCGGCCCTTCCGGCCCTCGCGCTGGTGGGTCCCCACGACGAGTTCGCGGCGCTGCGGGGTCCGCTCCTTGCCCCAGCGGCCGGCGAAGTCCAGGATCTCGCGGGCCCCCGACGGGATCGGCATCGCGAGCGTCAGGTCGTCGACGGTGTAGGCGCCGTCGGCGGTGTTCGTCACGCCCGCGCGGGCCCGCACGAGCCCGGAGCCGAGCATCTCGATGGTGACCCGGACGGTGAGCCCGGCGACGGTGTCCTCGGCGTCGGCCGTGACCGCGGAGTCGGTGACCGCGAGCGACGTCACGGTGAACGCCGGCGACCAGTCGGCGCCGTCACGGTGCCCGGCGAGCCCCGGACGACCGCTCCAGCCCCGGTGTGGCTCGGGCAGCACCGACAGGCGGACCGGGTCGTCCATCTCGTTCGGGGACACCGGGGTGACGTCGGCGTCGGCGAGGGCCGTCAGCGCGTCGGTGTCGAGCGGGCCGAGTGCCGCTCCCCAGTGCACGACGGCGGGGAGCGCGTCGTCGCGGCAGTCCAGGACGAGCGAGACGCCACCGGCGGTCAGGTGGACGAGTTCGTGCGGCATGCGTGCTCCAGTCGGCGTCGTTGCACGTCAGAGCTTTCCGGTCCGGGGCCGTCCGCTGCAAATCCTGCTGCGGCGCGGCTCCGGTTGCGGCTCAGCCCAGGCTGCGGCGCGGCTCCGGTTGCGGCTCAGAACCAGCGCTTGACCTTGAACACCACGTACAGGATCGCGGCGAACAGGACCATCGCGACGATCGACAGCGGGTACCCCCACGTCCAGCCGAGTTCGGGCATGTGCGTGAAGTTCATCCCGTAGATCGCGGCGATGAGCGTCGGCGCGAACAGGATCGCCGCCCAGCCGGAGATCCTCTTCGTGTCGTCGTTCTGCTTCTGCGCCGCCAGGGTCGAATCGACGGTCAGGGCGTTCTGCAGCAGCTGCCGGAACGTGTCGAGGCGTTCCACCACCCGGATCGCGTGGTCGAGGACGTCGCGGAACCGCCGCTGCATCTCGATCGGCAGGTGGTACTTCTCGGCGCCGCGGTGCAGGTTCTCGATCATGTAGACCAAGGGACGCGCCGCTCGCTGGAAGTCGACGACCTCGCCGAACAGCTCGTACACGCGCCGGGACACCCCGGCCTCGCCCGAGAACAGCTGGTCCTCGATCTGGTTGATGTCCTCTTCGAGGCCGTCGATCACCGGCACGTAGCCGTCGACGATGGAGTCCATCAGCGCCCAGAGCTGCGCCTGCGGGCCGACGGTCACCAGCCCCGGCTTGCCGCTCAACCGCTGCAGCGCCTTGGGAACGGTCTGCTTGCCGCGGGGGTCGGCCTTCACGACGGCGAGGAAGAAGGTCTCACCGACGAAGGCGTGCACCTCGCCGAACGCCACCTCTTCCTGCTGGTCGTTGTACAGCGCCGGCTTGAGCACCACGAACAGCGTCGAGCCGTAGCGCTCGAGCTTCGGTCGCTGGTGCCCCTCGGCGGAGTCCTCGACGGCGAGTTCGTGCAGCTCGAGGGCGACCGCGACGTCGCCGAGTTCCTCGGCGTCAGGCTGGTGCAGGACGAGGCATGCGCTGGCACCCTGCTCGTCGAGCATCCGGAAGGTGTCGTCGAGGGACGGACTCGCGATCGGTGCGATCCGGTCGATGTACACGGTGTTCAGTTCGACGCTCACGCGCCCACCGTACGCATGCCTCAAGGCAGGCGTTTCCCCGCCATCTCGACAAGCTGCGCGACAAGCTTGCCGTCCACACCCGTGGAACGTACAGCACCTGGGGGAGCACCAAGAATTCGCGTACCTAGAATCTCGTACAATCGAGCTTCAGCAGCAGCATCTTGAATAGGATCAACAAATGCCCGGAACGATCGCAGCTGCACTTCGATACTCTTAGACCAATTACCCACTCGCCGGTGATTTGCTGACTGCGCAGCGAGAAAGGTGCCGACACCCCCGAGAGCCAGGACCTGAAGGGAATGACGCACAATCCCCGCCGCATCGACCGAGGCGTATGGAACGAAGATTGCCACTGAGCCAGCAAGACTCAACGCAATGAGGGTGGCCCACCGAAACCTATCCGCCGCCTGGAGTTCCGAATTGGCGTAATCTGCAAAATGCTCGGATAAGGAATGCCGCCCAGATTCCCCGGCAGCGTCCGCCGCTACTGAGGCGGACGCTCCGGCGCGTCGCTCGCTCTCAGCCGTGCGTGCGAGGGATTCCCGAGCGAGCCGGACCGCACTCTTCATCTGAGCGTCTTGTTTGTAACCGTTTGCCAAGGCCGTGAAATAGCTCTTGAAATCATAGAGGGTCGCATCATTTTCAGCCACCAGGGGAAGCAACGCTTGCTGCACTTCCGTCACGAACGTACCGTAGAGGTCATCCAACACGACCACGTCTTCGCGCAGTCCTCCGACGTCTCCGCTTGTGACAGTTTCAAGTATCTTCTCGAGCACGGCACCAAAAGTCGATTTAGCACGTTCCATCACCTCGATCTGGAGCGGCGCGGACCCGTCCCCGAGCTTGCTGGCAAGGGCTTCAACCCGGCTCAGAGCAGCATCGATTTCTAGACTCAACTCGAAATCCAGAACGCTATTAAATTCTCGAAGCGCCGCCTTGATCACTTGAACTTGGGCCATCATATTTAATTCACTGTCCATTACACCCTCCACGGACAGTATGGCGGACGTCGGGGAGAGAGCACCGCGGTTGTGTCCCTCCGTCAATTTCGGCCTCGTGATCGCGACGTCATCGCCAGCCGACATCCGGCGGGGACTGCGGGTAGGTTCTGTTTCATCAGCATGCTGACGAAAGGGACTGTCATGAAGAGGATCTGGAAGCGCATCGCGGTGGCCGTGAGCGCGGTCGTCGCCGTCATCGGCGCGTACGTGGGGTCGGGCGCTGCCGGTGGCACGCCCATCCAGGACGCCGCCGGTGGCGCCCTGTCGGCGTCCTCCACCGCGATCGCCCCGGACGGCCCGGCCTTCTCGATCTGGAGTGTCGTCTACGCCGGGCTCATCGGCTACGCGGTCCTGCAGCTCTTCCGCACCGCGAACGACGAGCGGCACGAGCGGCTGGTGGTGCCGGCGGTGCTCTCCCTGCTGCTCAACGCCGCGTGGATCCTGTCGGTGCAGTTCGGGTTCCTGTGGGCGAGCGAGCCGATCATCGTCGCCTTGCTCGTCGTGCTGATCTGGACGTTCACGATCCTGCGCCGGACCCCGTCCCGCGGCGTCGTCGAGGCGATCCTGACCGACGGCACGTTCGGGCTGTACCTGGGGTGGGTCTGCGTCGCGACGGCCGCGAACACCGCTGCGGTGCTGACGGCGGCGGGCTTCCGGGGCTTCGGACTCGGGCAGGACCCGTGGGGCGTGGTCGTCGCCGCGGTGGCCGGGCTCGTCGGGGTCCTCATCGCGCTGTGGGGCCGGGGACGCCTGGCGCCCATGGCCTCGGTCGCGTGGGGTCTGGCGTGGGTCGCCGTGGCCCGGTTCGAGGGACCGCTCGTCTCCGTGCCGACAGCGGTCGCGGCCGTGGTGGCTGCGGCGGCCGTGGTCGTCGTGACCGTGGTGGTGCGTGCCCGCGCCGGCTGGGTCGGCGGGCGTGCCGGTCGGGCGGCGGCCCCGGTGGCGGCCTGACGCGCGGCTACCTGCGCGTCAGGCCCGCGAAAGCGACAGTTCCCGCGGCCTCGCACCCGTCCGGGCCGCGAAAGCGACAGTTCCCCGCCGATGTTCGGCGGGGAACTGTCGCTTTCGCGAAGTGGGCGGCCGGACAGCCCGACGCCCCCGGCCTCAGCGCGCGGACGCCACCAGGCCGTGCGCGGCGGCAACGGCGACGTTCGTGACCCGGCCGGCGTGCACGTTCAGGCCGGCGGCGAGTGCGGGGTCGGCCTCGAGTGCGGCCTCCCAGCCACGGTCGGCGATCGCGACGGCGTACGGCAGCGTGGCGTTCGTCAGCGAGATCGTGCTCGTGCGCGGAACGGCGCCGGGCATGTTCGCCACGCAGTAGTACACGGTGTCGTGCACGGCGAACGTGGGGTCGTCGTGGGTGGTCGGGTGGGAGCCCTCGAAGCAGCCGCCCTGGTCGATCGCGATGTCGACCAGCACCGAGCCCGGCCGCATGTCGGCGACCATCGCGTCGGTGACGAGCTTCGGTGCGGACGCCCCGGGGATGAGCACGGAGCCGATCACCAGGTCGGCGTCGCGCAGGGCCTCGGCGATGGCGTGCGCCGACGAGCGCAGGGTCGTGACGCGGCCGTCGAACCGGGCGTCCAGGGCCCGGAGGCGCGGCAGGCTGATGTCGAACACGGTGACGTCGGCACCCATGCCGAGCGCCATCGTCGCGGCGTGCTCCCCCGCGACGCCGCCGCCGATGACGACCACGCGGCCCTTCGGCGTGCCGGGGACCCCGCCGAGCAGCAGCCCGCGCCCGCCGTTCGTGCGCATCAGGTGGAACGCGCCGACCTGGGCGGACAGTCGCCCGGCGACCTCGGACATCGGCGACAGCAGGGGCAGCGAGCGGTCCGGCAGCTGCACGGTCTCGTAGGCGATCGCCGTCGCGCCCGAGTCGATGAGGGCATCGGTCAGCGGCCGGTCGGCGGCGAGGTGCAGGTACGTGAAGAGCACCTGGCCCGGCCGGATCATCGGGTACTCCGACGCGACCGGTTCCTTCACCTTGAGGATCAGCTCGGCGCGCTCCCACACCTCGGCCGCGGTGTCGACGATCGTGGCGCCGGCGGTGCGGTACTCGTCGTCGGTGAAGGCCGAACCGGACCCGGCACCGGCCTGCACCAGCACCTGGTGGCCGTGCGACCCGAGCTCGGCGACACCGGCGGGCGTGGCCGCGACGCGGTACTCGTTGTTCTTGATCTCGGTGGGGACGCCGATGCGCATGCTGACTCCTTCGTGGGCGGTGCGTTCGTCCCGTCCATTGAGCACCGGATTCGCCCACAGCAGCGCTCAGCCGAACATCCGGACAGCCGCAGCGCGATCCGTGTCATCAGATTCGGCGGAGCGGTTCGCAGCAGCAGTCGGTCAGTGCCCGCGCAGCGACTCGCTCGGCAGCTCCCCGAAACGGCTGCGGTAGGTCGCCGAGAAGCGTCCGAGGTGCCCGAAGCCCCAGGTCCGCGCGATCTCGGCCACCGTCGTCTCGTCCAGGCCACTGCCGACCAGGTCGGTCCGGGCACCGTCGAGTCGGACGCCGCGCAGGAGTTCCCCCGGCGTCTGGTCGAGGTGCCGACGGAGGGACTGCTGCAGCCCGCGCGGGCTGAGCCCCGCCGCCGCCGCGATGTCCGGGGTACCGATCGCTTCGCGCGCGTGCTCGTGCACGAACTCGAGCGCCCGGCGCAGGCGGTCGTGCTCCGGGCCGCTGCCGGACACCGTCGCGCGCCACTTGTTGCGCTGCGGGAACGCCCGGATCGCCGCGGTCGCGAAGGCCTCGGCGATGTCGTGCTGCAGCATCGGGCTCATCGACCGGTCGACGTCGAGCCACGTGGCCGAGTACTTCCGCACCACCGACCGCCACAGCGCGATGCCGTCGGCCGTCGGGCGGCGCATCGGCTCGAAGGCGAAGTCGTCGTCGCCGGCCACGGCTCGGACGAAGTCGCGGTCCAGGTGGACCAGGTTCAGGGCGATGTCGCGGTGGTGCAGCGCGTACGGCTCGGCGAAGGGCAGGACGACGGGCACCCCGGCCTCGAGCTCGTACGTCTCGCCGCCCGAGGTGATCCGGCTCGAGCCGCTCCGCATCCAGGCGACCAGGAACTCGTCGTCGACCTGGCTCTCGCTCCGCAGGTCGACCATGAACCGTGACGAGCGCAGGGACATCCGCTCGTCACCGACGCCGGCGAAGTCCCAGTGGGCGTTCTCGTGGGTGCGGCGGACCAGTGGTGCACGGAAGTCGTAGTCGCCCGTGAAGAACGCGAGCGCCTGGTCGACGTCGCTGCCGACCATCCGCCGGAAGTACCGCTGACCGGGCTGTTCGAGAGAAAGCACCATGGTCGAGAACCTAGGACCGACCACCGACAAAGTGCGTCAGGTCCTGACTCAGGGCTGCAGGATCGCCTGCCCCACGCTCTCGTCCAGGATCAGGTCCGTGATGAGCCCGGCGGCCAGCGCGCCCCGCAGCGACGCCGCCTTCGACCGCCCGGCGACGACGCAGACCCGCCGCGGCGCGCGCTTGATCGTGTCGAGGTCCGGAGCGCCGGCGCGGGTGTTCACCCCGATGTCTTTCCAGGAGCCGTCGGCCCGGTAGAACACCGTCGAGACGTCCCCGACGACCCCGGCCTGCGTGAGCTCGTCGCGGTCCTCGGGGTCGAGGTACCCGCCGGAGTACACGTGCGAGGGCACCGGGGCCTGCGGGGCACCGACACCGAACACGACGAGGTCCATCCGCTCGTGCAGGTCGAGCACACGGCGGATCGAGCGCTCCCGGAACAGCGCTTCCTTCGTCGCGGGGTCGTCGAAGAACGCCGGCACCGGGAACTGCTGCACGAACGCGCCGTAGGCCTCGCCGAACCGGCGCAGGATCTCGGACGCGTAGACGATGCCGGTGGTGCGGGTGTTCGCGGCGCCGTTGATCTGCACGATCGTCGAGCCGTGGGTGGTCTTCGGCACCAGGTAGCGGCTGACCGCACTCACGGTCGAACCCCACGAGATCCCGATCACCATGTTCGACTCGACGTACTGCGTCAGGATCCGGGCGGCGGACAGGGCCACCCGCTCGAGCCGGTCGACGTCGCTCGTGTGGTCCGGCACCGGGACGACGTGCGCGTGCACCCCGAAGCGGGAGCGGATGCTCCGGCTCAGCGCGGCGGCCTGGTCCAGGGGCGAACGGATCTGGATGTCGACGAGCCCGGTGTCCCTGGCGTACTTCAGCAGCCGCGACACCGACGAGCGCGAGGTGCCGAGTTCGTCGGCGATCGCGTCCATCGTCAGGTCCTGCAGGTAGTACAGGTGGGCGGCGCGCAGCGCCTGCTGCGTGCGCATGGGCTGAGCCGCATCGCTCATGGTGCTCCGATCTGTCGAACGCAACCATGCACGGACGTGCAGGGCCTCTGCAACCCCTGCCGCGCCTCCTGACCGCCGCGTCGGGCCTGGACGACACGTGTGCTGCACGTTCGTGCACGCGAGTTGCCCGCCCTGTCGAACGAGCGCACGATCGATCCTGACCCCACGAACAGACGAAGGAAGCGACGAACCATGTCGAAGAAGACACAGCCCCGGAACACGGTGACCGCCCTCACCGAGCGCCCGAACGCGCAGGTCCTCGTCGTCGGCGGCGGCATCAACGGCATCGCGACGTTCCGCGACCTGGCGCTCCAGGGCGTCGACGTCGCCCTGGTCGAGCGTGGCGACTACGCCTCCGGCGCCTCCGCGGCCTCGAGCCACATGATCCACGGCGGCATCCGTTACCTGGAGAACGGCGAGTTCCGCCTGGTGCGCGAGAGCGTGCAGGAGCGCAACGGCCTGATCCGCATCGCCCCGCACTACGTCAAGCCGCTGCAGACGACCATGCCGATCTTCTCGACGTTCTCCGGCATCATGAACGCCCCGCTGCGCATGCTGACGCACAAGCAGCGCTCCACCAAGGAGCGCGGCGCGATGCTCATCAAGATCGGCATGACGATCTACGACTCCTTCTCGCGTGACGGCGGCTCCGTCCCGAAGCACGTCTTCCGCACCAAGAAGGCCGCGCTCGAGGACATGCCCGCCCTCAACAAGGACCTGAAGTACACGGGCACCTACTACGACGCGAGCGTGCACGAGCCCGAGCGCCTGGCCCTCGACGTCCTGAAGGACGGCCTGGCGGCGGGAGCCGACAAGGCACGCGCGGTCAACTACGTCGAGGCAGCCGGCACCCGCGACGGCGGCGTCCTGCTGCGCGACCGCGAGACCGGCGACGAGTTCGTCTTCGCGGCCGACGTCGTGATCAACGCCTCCGGCCCCTGGACCGACCTGACGAACGAGGCGTTCGGCGGCGAGACGAAGTTCATGGGCGGCACGAAGGGCTCGCACATCGTCGTCCACAACGACGAGCTGCTCGAGGCCACCAAGGGCCGCGAGCTGTTCTTCGAGAACGACGACGGCCGCATCGTCCTCATCTACCCGCTCAAGGGCCGGGTCCTCATCGGCACGACCGACATCGACGCCGACCCCGCGAAGCCGGTCACGACGACCGACGAGGAGATTGACTACTTCTTCGGGCTCGTCAAGCACGTGTTCCCGCAGATCGACGTCACCCGCGACCACATCGTCTACAGCTACTCCGGCATCCGTCCGCTCCCCCGCCACGAGGACACCGCCCCCGGCTTCGTGTCCCGTGACTACCGGATCGTGGACACCCAGATCGCCGGCCTGCCGAAGTCGACCGTGCTGTCGCTCGTCGGTGGCAAGTGGACGACCTTCCGTGCCCTCGCTGCACACCTGTCCACCGAGGCGACGACCAAGCTCGGCATGAGCCGCAAGGTCGACACCACGGGCATGCCGATCGGCGGTGGCAAGGAGTTCCCGACCACGGACGCCCAGCGCGCCCTGTGGATCAAGTCACACCGCGACGGCCTGGACGAGTCCCTCGTCGAGGGGCTGCTCGAGCGCTACGGCACCCGTGCCGCCGAGGTCGTGGACGTCCTGACCGACGGCCCGGTCGAGCCGCTCGAGTCCGACCCGTCGCTCACCCGCGCCGAGGTCGCGTACTTCGCCCGCCACGAGCAGGCCGTTCACCTGGTGGACGTCGTCCTGCGCCGCACGAACCTGGCGTTCGTCGGCGGGGTCACGATCGACCTGCTCGACGAGCTGGCCGACGTGCTCGCCGGTGCGCTCGGCTGGACGACCGAGGAGCGCGCGGACGAGGTCCAGCGCACGCTCGACGTGCTGCGTGAGTCGCACGGCGTGATCGTGCCGCTGACGTCCGCATCGGCGTCGCAGCTCGCGTAGTCGACGCAAGGACACGACGGACGGGAGGCCCGGTACCAGCTGGTACCGGGCCTCCCGTCCGTTCGTGGTCGCGTTCGCGAGCCGTTGGTCGCGTCGACGACCGCTGGTCGCGTCAGAAACGCTCGCCGGTGGGGTCGAGCGCCGTGCGGTCGATGAGCTGGTCGCCGCCGACCGGCTCACCTTCCCAGTCGACCAGGCGCCAGCCGTCGGCGAACGACCCCTCGAGCTCGACGATGCCGGTGTTCTCCAGGTGACGCTTCGTGCCGAAGTGGTCCGGGGTGTTCTGCGCAGCTGCGCTCGCCCACGTGCGGATCGCGGCACCGTGGCTGACGGCGGCGGCGACGGCGACCCCGGTGGCCTCGATCTGCCGGACGGCGTCGTCGTAGCGCTCGAAGAACTCGACGCCGCTCTCGGCACCGGGCATCCGGGTCGTGCGGTCACCGCCGGACCAGCCGTGCACGGTGGAGATGTAGGTCTGCACGGACACCTTGTCGCTCTTGCCCTGGGTGTCGCCCGCCTCGATCTCGCGCAGGCCCGGCAGCACCACGGGCTCGAGGCCGAGCGAGGTCGCCAGGGGCGCCGCGGTGATCTGCGTGCGGACCATCGACGACACGAACAGTCGCTCGATCCCGCGGTCGGCGAGCGCTGCGGGCAGGGCGTCGGCCTGCTGCTGCCCGAGCTCGGTCAGCCCCGGTCCGGGCACCACGGCATCGAGGATGCCGTGCACGTTCGCGGGGGTCTGGCCGTGGCGGATGAGCAGCAGTCGCATGCCGCCACCCTACGGACCGCCGCTGACGTCAGCCCTGCCGGGTGTTCCAGCGGGGGTTCTTCTTGTTGATGACGTAGACGCGACCCCGGCGTCGGACCACCTGCGAGCCGGGGATCTTCTTCAGGGCCTTGAGGGAGTTGCGGACCTTCACGACGAGCCTCCTTGTTGATAACGGTTTTCAGTTACAGTAGCGGACATGCGTGCTGCTGCCATCACCCTCGTCACCGCCCTGCACCAGGTCGACGCCGACCGCGTCGCCGCCCGGATCTCGGACGGACACCGGATGCACGTCGCCGGGAGTGCCTTTGCCACCGCCCGCGCCGTGGCCGACCGCGCCGACCAGCTCGACCGGGTTTGCGGGCCCGACGCGCGCCACGGGCTCGTCGTCACCCTGCACCCGGGAGCCGATGCCCGAGCGGTCGGCATGCTGCTCGCCAACGCGGCACGGTCCGAGACCGGCGACGACCGGGTGCTGCGGCACGTCGTCGGGGTGTTGCGGGCCGACGACGTCGCGCACCTGCTGTGGTCGGACGTCGACGACGCGTTCGTGGCCGCGGACCGGATGGCCGCACTCGTCGAGTACGCGACGGTGATCGCCCTCGACCGCATCGAGCCGCTGTCCGGCCGTCGGCGACGGGCGCTCGTGTCACTGCTGCACCGGATGGCACCCCAGGCCGTGATCGTCGCCCTGCCCGCGATCCGGAGCGCCGCCGACCTGCCGGCGTCGAACGGTGGAGCCGCGCGGGTGCTCGCCACCGGTGCCGGCTGGATGCGGGCGCTGTCGAGCGGCGCGGACACCGGGCGCGAAGCCCGCGACGCCCTGGTCTCGATGCGCTACCGGGAGCCGCTGCCGTTCCACCCCGGACGACTGTCGTCCGTCATCGCCGAGGACCTGTCCGCCGGCGTGAACGGCCGCGTGCTGCGGTCGCGGGGGTTCTTCCGCCTGGCGTCCCGGCCGGACCACGTCGGCTCGTGGTCGAGCTTCGGGTCGATGCTCGCGCTCGACCCCACCGCGAACCCGTCGTGGGACGCCGACGCCCCGATCGGGCAGGCGCTGTGGTTCGTCGGCGAGCAGCTCGACGTCCGGGCGATCGAGCGGGCGCTCGACGGGGCGCTGCTCACGCCGTCGGAGCTGCTCGCCGGGCCGGACGTGTGGCGCGGCTGGCCGGACCCGTTCCCGGTGTGGCCCGCGGTGGACCCGGCGTCGGAGCACCGGCACGAGTGAGGGGGCGCGTGCGCGGGCGGCTGCGCACTCGTCTTGCGACAGAGCGCGAGTCGATCGACGCGTGCATCGTCGCCTCATGCGCAAACATCCGCTCCGTGCGCATGTTGCGACAGAACGCGCGTCGATCGACGCGTGGATCGTCGCAGTGTGCGCACGCACGGACGGGAGGCGCGGTGCGGGTCGGACCCGCACCGCGCCTCCCGTCCGTGGTCACGTCGACAACCGCAGCGTCACCGCACCGGCGACGCCTCCCGCGCTGCAGCCTCGCGCGCAGCGGCGGCCGCCGCGTCCTGCGCCGCGAACGGCAGGTCACCGAGGTCCAGGTGCGGGTTCGTGTCCTGCGTGAGCACGAGTTCCTTCGCCTCGTCCTCGGTCTCCACCGCCGGCATCGACCCGGGCAGCGGGCGCTGCGAGGACTCCTTCATGCAGAAGACACCGATCGCGCCGACGACGCTCATCGCCATCAGGAAGTACGCCGGGGCGAGCTCGTCACCCGTCGCGGTGAGCAGCGCCTGCACGATCAGGGGCGTGGTCCCACCGAACACCGCGATCGCGATGTTGTAGGCGAAGCCCATGCCGCCGTACCGCGTCGAGGTCGGGAACAGCGCCGGCAGCGACGCGGCCTGGTTCGACACCCACAGCGCGGTCATGAGCGCGAGCAGCCCGAGGCCGGCGAGCGTCGACCACTGCGCCCCGTGCCCGATGAGCATGAACGCCGGCACGACGAGCACGACGGTGGTGGCGGCACCGATCCACATCACGACGCGGCGGCCGAGGCGGTCGGAGAGCTTGCCGGTCAGCGGGAGCATCACCGCGAGCAGCAGGAGCACCGGGATCGTCAGCAGCGTGCCGTCGATGGCGGAGTACCCGAGCGAGTCGGTCAGGTACGTCGGCATGTACGAGGTCAGCGCGTAGCCGACGGTGTTCGACGCGGCGACGAGCATGATCGCGATGACGATCGGGCGCCAGTGCTGGCGGACCATCGCGACGACGTTGGCCGGACGCTCACCGTCGAAGGACGCACGGGACTCGGTCGCGGCCTCCTGCGCGGCCTGGGTCGCTTGGAACACCGGCGACTCCTCGATGCGCAGACGGAAGTAGATGGCCACGACGCCGATCACACCGGCAGCGAGGAACGGGAACCGCCAGCCGTAGGCGGTCATCGCCTCGTCGCCGAGGGTGAGCTGCAGCACCGACACCACCGTGGCACCGAGCGCGAAGCCCAGGTAGCTGCCGAAGTCCAGGATGCTCGCGAAGAACCCACGACGGCGGTCCGGGGCGTACTCCGTGACGAACGTCGTCGCCCCGGCGTACTCACCACCGGTCGAGAAGCCCTGCGCGAGCTTCAGCACGACGAGGAGGATCGGGCCGAAGACGCCGATCGTCGCGTACGCGGGGAGCGCCCCGATCAGGAACGTCGACGCCGCCATCATGATCAGCGTCGTCGCGAGCACCTTCTGACGGCCGATCTTGTCGCCGAGGCGTCCGAACACGATGCCGCCCAGGGGCCGCGCGATGTACGTCGCCGCGAAGACACCGAGGCTGAACAGGATCTGCACCGAGGGTTCGGCCGTCGGCAGGAAGACCTTCCCCATCGTCACGGCCAGGTAGCCGTACACACCGACGTCGTACCACTCCATGGTGTTGCCGACGACCATGCCGCTGACGGCTCGTCGCATCATGCTCTTGTCGACCACGGTGACGTCGCTCTCGCGCAGCCGTCGGTGTGGTCGGGTGTGGGTACTGCTGGGGTCGGAACCCATGCCTTGCTCCTCGAGAAGATCGGTGGGCCGTCGGGAACCGGCCCAGAACAGCGAGCGACGTTACCGAGCAACCGAAATGTCATTGGCCGGTGATTCTCAGGGAACGGCGTGTCACCCGAACGGGGGTCGCCGCCGATCCGCACCAGTCCGGCGAACCCGGAAGCTGAGTAACGAGGCCGTAACATCGGCCCATGGCGATCGAACCCGAGACGAAGAACTGGACGTGGGTCATCGAGTCCGCGTGTCCCGAGTGCGGCTACGACGGCAGCGCGGTGACCGTCCGCGACGTGCCGGGCATCATCGACGAGAACACGGCCGGGTGGCCCGGAGTCCTCACGCGCGACGACGTCCGCGACCGCCCGGACGACCACACGTGGTCCCCGCTCGAGTACAGCGCCCACGTGCGGGACGTGCACCGGAAGATGGCGGAGCGCCTCGAGCTGATGCTCACCGAGGACGCCCCGACGTTCCCGAACTGGGACCAGGACGCCACCGCCGTCGAGGACCGCTACGGCGAGCAGGACCCCGCGGTCGTCGCTCGGGAACTGCGGGAGTCGGCAGACCGCGCGGCCCGGGCCTTCGCAGCGGTGCCCGACGAGGTGCTCGAGCGCACCGGGCTCCGGTCCGACGGCAGCGCCTTCACCGTCGCGACGCTCGCCACCTACTACGCGCACGACCCGGTGCACCACCTGTGGGACGTGCGGCGCACGCTCTAGGCGTGGGGACCGCCGGCCTGGAGGCGCGGTGCGGCCCCGCCCCGCGCCTCCAGGCCGCCTGCGGTCACCCCCCGAAACCGGGCATACCGACCGGACTCGGGCGTCCCTACCGAAATCGGGCGTACCTGCCACGAAGAAACGACCAGGTATGCCCGAAAGCACCATCCATCGCACGCGTGATGGGAAGGATCGGGCACCGAGCCGGAGCGCTCAGGCGAGTGCGTCGAGCACGGCGCGCGCCGTCGCGGCGTCCGTCACCAGCTCGTTGACCAGCCCGCCCCGCACCGCGGCCACGATGCTCGTGACCTTGGCGCTGCCCACGGCGACCCCGACCGCGTGCGGCACGGTCGACAGGATCTCGCGCGAGGTCCGCACCATCCGGTCGCTGCCGGGGAACTCGATCGGCGAGCCGTCCGCGGCGTAGAAGTTCAGGCAGACATCGCCCGCGGCACGGTCGAACGCGACGTCCTCGACCGGGATGCCCCGGGCCAAGGCGTCCCGCGTGTGGGTCGGCGCCCCGATGCCGAGGATCGCGCCCTTCGCCCGGCTCCACAGGCCGACGACGTGCTGGAACGCCGGGTCCTCGTCGAGGGTGGACCGCATCACCGGGGACGGCAGCGCCTGGGCGAACAGGAACGCCGGGATCGCGCCGGAGTGCTCCGCGGCATTCCGGGTGATCTCGTTCGTCTGGAACCACGGCATCGGGTCGGCCTGCCCGCCCACCGTCGGCACGAGCTGCACCCCGGGCATGGTCGGCATGCCGGAGCGTGCGACGTCGTACACGGTGCGGCCGGACGACATCAGGACGGCGTCGCCGGGGACGAGTCCCATGCCCTCGACCGCGGCGGCCAGTGGTGCGGCCAGGTCGGCGCCGAGCGTGGCGGCGTGGGTGACCGCGGCGAGGTGGACCGCGCGGAGCCCGAGCACGACCTGCAGCCGTTCGGCGAGCGCCACGGTCTCGTCCTGGAACGGGTCGACGACCTCGATGCGGACGAGTCCCGCCTTGCGGGCCTCGGCGACGAGCCGCGAGACGGTCGGCCGTGAGACACCGAGGCGCGAGGCGATCTCGACCTGCGTGGCGTCCTCGAGGTAGTACATCCGCGCCGCCTGGTAGACGGTGTCCAGCGGGAACCGGGTGCGGGCTCCGTCCGGGGTGGGGGTCTCGGCCGACATGGTGCGATGCTACCGCCACGCACATCGCAGAAATTGTGTGCTGGACAGATGTCCACGGCCGTCGCAGACTGGTTCGGGAGCGCCCGGAACCTCGGGGCGCGGGAGGAGCACAGACATGACGTACCGTCTCGTGATCGGGTCCGACGACGCCGGGTTCGACTACAAGGAGATCATCAAGGCCGACCTGCTCGCCGACGAGCGGGTGTCCGACGTGCGGGACGTCGGCGTCGACGCGGACGGCCACACCGCGTACCCGCACGTCGCCGTCGACGCCGCACGACTGGTGGCGAACGGCGAGGTTGACCGGGCGATCCTGATCTGCGGCACCGGACTGGGCGTGGCGATCAGCGCCAACAAGGTGCCGGGCATCCGCGCCGTCACCGCGCACGACTCCTACAGCGTGGAGCGCTCGGTCCTGTCGAACGACGCCCAGGTCCTCTGCATGGGGCAGCGGGTCGTCGGCATCGAGCTCGCGCGTCGTCTGGCGAAGGAGTGGCTCGGCTACGAGTTCGACCGTTCAAGTGCCAGCGCCGAGAAGGTCAACGCCATCTGCGAGTATGACGGCAGTGCGCCCGCCGGTGTCGACGCCCAGGCGTAGTCCCCCGCGCAACGCCCAGCTGCCTGTCGGGGGCCGGACGTACCGTACCGACGACTCCAATGCTCCACGAGGGGAACCCGATGAAGAAGTCAGCCTGGCTGCCAGCCGTCATCGCACCGGTCGTCGTCGCCGGCGCCGTTGCCGCGCCGATGATCGCGAACGCCGCGAACGACCCGATCGCGGGGACGAACCCCAGCGCGGCGGCCGTCATCGCCAGCATCGCGAAGTCGTCGGACGCCCAGTACTCGGGGAAGCTCTCGCAGACGAGCGCACTCGGGCTCCCCGAACTGCCCACCGGGTCCGGCGGCTCCTCGCTCGAGGGCGACGCCTCCGACGTGCTCGGGCTGCTCACCGCATCGCACACCGCCCGGGTCTACGTCGACGGCCCCGACAAGCAGCGCGTCCAGCTGACGCAGCAGCTCGCCGAGCAGGACGTCGTCCGCAACGGCTCGGACGTCTGGACCTGGGACTCGAAGGAACGCACGGCCACGCACGTGACCTTGCCGAGCGACACCGCGAAGGACCCGCAGGGCGGCACGACCACCCCGGCCGACATCGCGAAGCAGGCCATCGACGCGATCACCCCGACCACCACTGTGTCGAAGCCGACCGAGGTCAGCGTCGCCGGACACGACGCCTGGCAGATCACCCTCACGCCGAAGTCGTCCGACACCCTCGTCGCAGCCGTCCGGTTGGCCGTCGACCAGCAGACCGGTCTCCCGCTCCGTGCGAGCGTCCAGGCCGCCGGCGCGGACGACCCCGCGGTGCAGGTCGGGTTCACGAGCCTCGACTACGGCGCCCCGGCAGCCCGGCTCTTCGACTTCACCCCGCCGTCGAACGCGAAGGTGACCGAGAAGGACCTGTCCGAGGCCGGATCACACGCGAAGGGCGAGCACGGCGACCACCGTGGCACCCCGAACGGTGACGAGCCGACCTTCACTGGCACGGGCTGGAGCACCATCGCCGAGCTCCCCGCCGGCACCGTCGACCGGTCCGGGCTCGAGGGCGAGGCTTCCGGCCTGCTCGACCAGCTGACGAAGCCCGTCGACGGCGGCCGTGCCGTGCAGACGTCGCTCGTCTCGGTCTACCTGACCGACGACGGCCGCGTGCTCGCGGGTGCCGTGCCGGTCGCCTCCCTGGTCGACGCCGCGAAGTGAGCGCGGACGACCACGAGGTGCGCACAGCCGGCCACGCGGTGAGCTCAGCCGACCACCAGGCGAGCACGGCCGGACCGGGACCCGACCTGGCGATCCGCACCACGGGCCTCCAGAAGGTGTTCCGCAAGCAGCGTGCGGTCGACGGGATCGACCTGGCGGTGCCGCGCGGCGCGGTGTTCGGGTTCCTCGGGCCGAACGGTTCCGGCAAGACCACCACGATCCGGATGCTGCTCGGGCTCTCGAGCGCGAGCGGCGGCACCATCGAGCTGCTCGGCGAACCGATGCCGAAGGCGCTGCACGAGGTGCTGCCCCGCGTCGGCGCGCTCGTCGAGGGGCCGGCCTTCTACCCGTACCTGTCCGGCCGGGCGAACCTGCAGCGCTTCGACGCCGCCGACCCCACGTCGGACCCGCGCACCCGCAAGGCCCGCGTGGCCGGTGCCCTCGACCGCGTCGGGCTGACCCACGCGGCGGACAAGAAGGCGCACGCGTACTCCCTCGGCATGAAGCAGCGACTCGGGCTCGCGAACGCCCTGCTGTCCCCGCGTGACCTGCTGGTGCTCGACGAGCCGACGAACGGCCTCGACCCCCAGGGCACGCGCGAGGTCCGCAACCTCATCCGCTCCCTGGCCGACGACGGCACCACGGTGTTCGTGTCGAGCCACCTGCTGGCCGAGATCGAACAGGTCTGCACGCACGCAGCCGTCATGCGGACGGGCAAGATCGTCGCACAGGGCCCCCTCGACGAGCTGCGCGCAGCCGGGGCCCGGACCGTGACCGTGCGGACGCCCGACGTCGGGCAGGCCGGTGCTGTCCTCACCCGGCTCGGGCTCACCCCGCGGCACGACGGCGGGGCCGACGTACTGGTGGCCGACCTGCCGAACGAGCTGCTGCCCGAGACGATCACCGCGGAACTCGTGCGCGCTGACGTCCGAGTGCGCGGCCTGACGGTGGGCGGCGGCACGCTCGAGGACCTGTTCGTCGCACTCACCGGAGAGGGATTCGATGTCGCAGCCTGACGCGGCCGTGCGCGACCTGCCCGTCCGCCGCCGGCAGCGCCCGTTCGCGCTGCTCGGTTCCGAACTCGCGCTGGTGTTCCGGCGTCGCCGCACCTGGGCGATGCTCGGGGCACTCGCGCTCGTGCCGATCCTGATCGCGGTCGCCGTGAAGCTCACGACCGACGGTGACGACGGCGGGCCGGCGTTCCTCGGCGACATCACCAACAACGGCCTGTTCGTGGCGTTCACCGCACTGACGGTGTCGATCCCGCTGTTCCTCCCGCTGACCGTCGGCGTGGTCGCCGGCGACACGGTCGCGGGCGAGGCCAGCCACGGCACCATCCGCTACCTGCTCGTCGCGCCGACGGGCCGCGTGCGGTTCATCCTGGTGAAGTTCGCCGGTGCCGTCGCGTTCTGCCTGGCCGCCACCCTGCTGGTGGTGCTGGTCGGTGCGGCGATCGGTGCCGTGCTGTTCCCGATCGGCCCGGTCACGCTGCTGTCCGGCACCCAGGTGGGCGGCTGGTCGTACGCCGGCCGTGCCCTGCTGCTCGCGCTGTACGTCGCGATGTCGATGCTCGGGCTCGTGGCGATCGGCATGTTCACCTCGACGCTGACGAACGTGCCGGTCGGGGCGATGGCCGCGACGGTCGTGCTCGCCGGGGCGTCGCAGGTGCTCGACCAGCTCCCCCAGCTCGACTGGTTGCACCCGTTCCTGTTCTCGCACCAGTGGCTCGGCTTCGGCGACCTGCTGCGCGACCCGATCTCGTTCGACTCGTTCGGTTCGAACGCGGTGCTGCAGCTCGGGTACGTCGTGGTGTTCGGGGCGCTGGCGTACAGCCGGTTCGCCTCGAAGGACATCCTGAGCTGACACGGCAGGGGCCCGGCACGAAGGTGCCGGGCCCCTGCGACGGGCAGCTCGTTCAGCTCGCGGGCGACGCCGATCCGCCGGCCATCGTCTCCGTGTCGGTCCCCCGAGCGTCGGCGTACCGGTCGCGCAGGTCACGGGCCTTCTCGGAGCGGTACCAGTCGAGCCGCGCCCCGGTCTCCACCGTCTGCATCCCGATCACGACCTTGCCGCGGGACTTCATCTCGGCCAGGTCCTCGTACGCCTCGACGATGTACTCGAACGGGTAGAAGCCCGAGATCAGGACCTGCACGCGACGGTCCTGCACGGCCTTCGCCAGCAGGGTGAGCAGCTCGCGCGTCTCCTCGTCCTCGGCGGGTGCGCGGAGGAACCGGACCTCGATGTCCCGGCGCTCCTCCGACGAGACGAACCGCTCCTGGCCGACGCCGAGGCGTTCGGCCAGCAGCTCGGCGTTGCTCTCGCCGTGGTTGTCGATGAACGCGGTGATCGGCCGGCCGTCGGCGATGTCGCGGATGCGATCTTCCTCGCCTTCGCCGTATGCGACGGGCAGCGTGCCGATCTGCCGCAGGTAATCGTGGTTGCGAGGGCTGCCGAGGGCGATCACGGTCGCGCCGGCGTCGTGCGCCAGCTGGCACTCGATGTGTCCGACGCCACCGGCTGCGGCCGAGATCACGACGGTGTCCTGCGGTCCGAGCCGGAGCGACCGGACGACCGACACCGCGGTGCAGCCCGCCAGGTACAGGCCGCCGGCGACCTCCCACCCGACGTGCTCCGGCTTCTTGATGACGGCGCCGCGCGGCACCGCGATCCACGTGGCGTGGGCGCCGCCGGTCGGCGCGTGCCCCATCACCTCGTCGCCGATGCGGAGGTCCTTCACGCCGTCGCCCCGCGCGCGCACGATGCCGGCGAAGTCGACGCCCTGGTGTGCGGGGAACTCGAGGTCGACGTGGTCGCGGAGCTTCCCCTCGCGCAGGAACCGCTCGATGTGGTTCAGGCCCGCGGCCACGATCTCGACGACGATCTCGCCCGGTCCGGCCTCGGGCTTCTGCTGGGGGACGAGCTCGACGACATCGAAGTCGCCGTACCGGTCGTACTGCACTGCACTGCCGACTCGCATGGGTGCTCCTTCGCTCCAGGTGTGCGTCCGTGCTACTCGGTGTTCCCGCACGCAACCCGAAGACGTGGGGTACCGCGGCTGTGGACGTGCCCAGACGACGGACTGGAGGCCCGTGGCGGTGCCGCCTCGGGCCTCCCGTCCGCCGTCACGCACGTCCACCGCGCGTGGGGACCCGGGCTCAGTGCTTGCCTGCGGCCGCGATGACGGCGCGGACCGTCTCGGGGTCGAGGCGGAACGCCCGCGGGTCGGCGTCGCCCCGTGGCACGCGGACCGGTGTCGACCAGACGGAGCCGTCCGCGGCGACGTCGACGACGAGAGCGCCGCTGTCGACGACGGCCGATTCCTCGTTGTACGGGCCGACGACGTCGGTGTCGTTCGCGACACCGGGGGCGACGAGGACCGGGACGCCGGCGAGCGACCCGGCGAAGTGGTGGTGGTAGTGGCCGGCGAGGACGACCCGCACGTCGGAACCGCGGATGACGTCGGCGAGCGCCTCGGGGTTCTGCAGGCGGAGGGCCTCGTGCAGCTCGGTCGGGGCGGGCAGCGGCGGGTGGTGCAGGACGACGACGGTGCCGTGCGGGGCGTCGTCCGGGCCGCTGTGGGCGTCTTCGGCGAGGGCCGTGCGCAGGTGCTCGAGCGCCGTGTCGCTGAGCTCGCCGTACCCGGCACCCGGGACGCTCGTGTCGACGGTCACGATCCGTCGACCCGCGACGACCGACTGCCCGGAGACCGGCACCGTCGGCGGCAGGTACTCCAGCGTGTGCATCAGCGCCGTTCCGCCCTCGCCCAGGACGTGCCCGTTCGCCAGGACCTGCCGGAAGCCCTCGCGCAGGTCGTGGTTGCCGGGCACCGCGACCACGGCCGCACCGTGCCGTTCCGCCCAGCCGCCGACGCGGTCCCGCACGATCGCGTAGGACTCCGGGCTGCCGTCCTCGGAGACGTCGCCCGAGACCACCACCAGCCCGATGCCGGGCACCGCGTCGACGTGGGCGAGCAGCCGTTCGAGGGCGGCCGTGGTGTCGACCGCGCCCTGGTGCAGGGCTCCGTCGCCGGTCAGGTGGGTGTCGGAGAGGTGGAGGATGCGGAGGGTCCCGGCTGCTGGCGGCTGCATGCGTCCACGGTAGCCACGGCTCCCGTCAGTCCGGTGCTGCGGGCGCTCGGTGAGCAGGAATGGTCGGGTCGCGCCAGCGGACCCGACCATTCCTGCTCACGAAGTCCACGGCCCCGTCAGTCCGGTGCGGCCGCAAGCTGGTCCTCCAGGTTGAACACCTCGGGCAGCACCCGCGCCGTCTGGTCGGCGCGCCCGGTGGCCCCGGCGAAGAGGTCCTGCATGTGCGCCTCCCACGCCGTGGCCACCTCGGACGCGGCGAGCGCGGCGTCCGCATCGGCCACCGAGTCCGTCTCGTAGTACCCGATGAGCAGTCCGTCGTCGTCGAGGAACAGCGAGTAGTTCCGCCGCCCCGCCGCCGCGATCGCCCGGAGCATCGCCGGCCACACGGCGGCGTGCTGCTCACGGTAGGCGTCGAGCAGCTCGACCTGCACCTGCAGCCGGAAGCAGACGCGGGTCACCGTCCGGCCTGTTCGCGGCGCCGCTGCTCGGCGTCGTGGACGCTGCGCTCGTCGGCGGTGCGGACCGTCCCGGTGACCGTGGTGACGGTGCCGTAGCGCTCGGCCTCGATCGCCTCGAGGGTCTTGCCCTGCGTCCTCGGTGCCCAGATCGTGCCGACCAGGAACGACAGCGCGAGGAGCCCGAGGATCAGGCCGCCGAGCGCCCGCAGCCCGATGTCCGACAGCAGCAGCGGGAACCAGATGCTCAACAGTCCGACCATCACGCGGGCGGCCAGGAACAGCACGCCCTGGGCGCTGGCGCGGTACCGGGTGGCGAAGAGCTCGCTCGTCCACAGGCCGTAGAACGCCTGCGCGCCGATGCCCGACGAGATGCCCCACGCCACGGCGAAGAACAGCAGGGTGCCGAGGTTGGCGGGCGCGTAGATGAGCACGGCCCACGCGATGATCGCCAGCACGGCACCGGCGGCGTAGAGCGCGCGGCGGCTGACCCGGTCGGCGTACCGCATGAAGCCGAAGTACGTCGCGGCCACGGTGCAGCCCCAGACCAGGATCTGCAGTCCGTACTGCTCGGTGACGCTCGTGACCCCGGTCGCCGCGTACACCCGGGGCTGGAAGATGCCGGCCTGCCCGGCGACGGTGTTCCAGAGCGCGTAGACGCCGAACAGGAACAGCATCGCGGTCAGGTTCTTCCGGCGGCCGAACAGCTGCGTGATCCCGTGGAAGAAGTTCGCCGTGCCGGTGGCCGCGCGCTCGTCCTTCCAGATCACCGACTCGGGCAGCCCACGGCGGAGCCACCACACGATCGCGGCGACGACGAAGAGGTGGGCGAAGATGAGGCGGCTGCCGAGCAGGCCGAGTGGGGCCGCAGCGATCGCCAGGGCGAACCCGACCATGGGCCCGATCGACCAGGCGAGCTGTGCCGTGCCGACGTGGGCCGCGCGCTTGTCCGCGGGGGCCTGCTCGGCGATGTAGGTCCAGCTCGCCGGCACACCCGCACCGACGGCGATGCCGGTCAGGATGAAGCCGACCAGGAGCATGCCGTAGCTGCCGGCGAACACCGCGAGCAGGATGCCGAGCATGTAGAGGAGCAGGTCGTACGTGTAGATGAACTTGCGGCCGTACCGGTCGCACAGCGGTCCGCCGACGATCGCGCCGAGGGCGGCACCGAAGGCGTTCGCGGACAGGCTCGCGAGCAGGCCGACCTCGAGGTCGCCGATCCGGAACTCGGCCTGCCACAGGCTCAAGCTCGTGGCGATCGCGATGATCGACCCCGACTCGATGTAGTTCGACATGGCCACCGAGACGGTGGCCTTCCAGCCCGTGGTGTTCCGGGCTCCGATGCGGACCGCCATTGGTCCTCCGTTCGCGTGTTCGTCGGTGAATCGTTTCAACGGGACGACGAGGACGATAGCGCTCCGGTGTGCGCGCTGGCAAGAGCGGGTTCGCCGGGCACCAGCCGCGTACCTCGCACCGTGCGCGGGGTCGCCCGACCCGTGCGAGATTGCGCCCGCACCGTGCGAGGGGGCGTTCGCCCCGTGCGAGGTTGCGCACTCGGTGCGAGCCTTTCCACCCCGCACCGAGTGCGGAACCTCGCACCAGCCGCACGGCTCGCACCGGCCGCGCGCCTCGCACCAGCCTCACGCCTCGCACCGTGCGCGGGCAGTCGACGCGACCACCCCACGGACGGGAGGCCCGGTACCGGCTCGCCCCGTGCCTCCCGTCCGCGTTTTCCACAGATCACGGCGCGGGCCGACCGCGCGGACCGCGCCGATGCCAGGATGGCCACATGGCGGTCAGTGTGCGAGAGGTGGCAGCGCTCGCGGGCGTGTCCCTCGGCACGGTGTCGAACGTGCTGAACCGCCCCGACAAGGTCGCTCCCGGCACGGTGGAACGCGTGCAGTCGGCGATCGCGACGCTCGGGTTCGTCCGCAACGACTCGGCGCGCCAGCTCCGGGCCGGGCGCAGCTCCACCGTCGGCCTCATCGTGCTCGACGGCGGCAACCCGTTCTTCACCGACGTCGCCCGGGGTGCCGAGGACGCCGCGATGGACAACGGCCTCGCGGTGCTGATCGGCAACTCCGACGAGTCGACCGACCGTGAACGCACCTACGTCGACCTGTTCGAGGAACGCCGTGTCGCCGGACTCCTGATCTCCCCAGCCGGCGACGACCTGTCCCGCCTCGCGCGGCTGCGTGATCAGGGCACCGCCGTGGTGCTGGTGGACCGCCGCGCCGACGACGAGCACTTCGCCTCGGTCTCCGTCGACGACGTCGCCGGCGGCCGCATCGCGGTCGAGCACCTCGCGGCGATCGGCCGCACCCACATCGCCTTCGTCGGCGGGCCGTTCGGCATCCGCCAGGTCGCCGACCGGCACGCCGGGGCACTCGCCGCCGCCCAGGCCGCGGGCATCCGGCTCGAAACCCTGCCGACCACCTCGCTGTCCGTGCTCGAAGGGCGCCGCATCGGCGAAGCGATCCAGGCCCGCCCGGCCGCCGAACGCCCGGATGCCGTCTTCGCCGCCAACGACCTGCTCGCAGTCGGGCTCGAACAGGCCTTCATCATGCGCGGCACCATCGCGGTGCCCGAGCAGATCGCCATCGTCGGCTACGACGACATCGCGTTCGCCGAGTCCGCCGTGGTCCCGCTGACGTCGGTACGGCAGCCGGCGCAGGACCTCGGCCGCCGCGCGATCGAACTCCTGACGAAGCAGGTCGAGCAGGGGCAGGACATCGACCTCGAGCACGTGGAGTTCACACCGGAGCTCGTGGTGCGGCAGTCCTCCGTCGCCGACGCCTAGGGCCCGGTCCGGACACGGCTCCCCCGCCGCCTACGATCGGAGCATGGTGCATGTCCCCCGGCGCGACGGTCCGCCGAGCGTGCACCACGTCGCAGCCCGGGCCGGCGTCTCGCTCGCCACGGTCTCGAACGTCCTGAACCACCCCGAGCGGGTCGCCGACGCGACCGCCGCACGCGTGCGGGACGCGATCGGCGCACTCGGGTACACGCCGAACCGCAACGCCCGGGCCTTGGTGTCCGGCAGCACGCGCGCGATCGGTCTGGTCGTGATGTCGCTGCGGAACTCCCTGTTCAGCGACATGGTCAACGGCGCGCAGCTGGCCGCCCGGGAACGCGGCTTCACCCTGCTGATCGACAGCAGCGAGGACGACCTGCAGGCGCAGGGCGAACACCTCGCCTACCTCGAGAGCGCCCGGGTGTCGGGGATCCTGCTCGCCTCGATGACGGAGTCCCGCGACCAGGTCGAGGTCGCGCGGCGTCACGGCCGACCCGTCGTGTACGTCAACTACGAACCGACCGAGCTCGACGCGTGCGCGGTGGTCGTGGACAACGAGCAGGCCGGGTTCCTGGCGACCGAGCACCTGATCGACCGCGGCTGCCGACGCATCGGGTTCGTGAGCGCCCGTCCGGACCTGCAGCCCGTCGACCGCCGACGGGCCGGCGTGCTGCGGGCCGTCGCGGCGCACCCCGGGGTCGTACTCGTCGACGTCGACGCCGGGGACATCGACCCGCCCGGAGGCACCGACGCCGGGCTCCGCATCGCCCGGATGCCCGAGGACGAACGCCCCGACGGGGTACTGGGTGTGACCGACCTGCTCGCGATGGCCGTCGTCTCCGAACTCCGGGCCGCCGGGATCCGCGTCCCCGAGGACATCCCCGTGTCGGGCTGCGACCACAACTCCGTGGCGTGGGGTGGTGCGGTGCCGCTGACCTCGGTGACGATGCACGGCTCGGAGATGGGTGCGGCGGCGGTGGAACTGCTGCTCGAGGAGCTCACCGACCCGATGCACGTACACCGGACCGTCGTGCTCGGCAGTGAGCTGGTGCCGCGAGAGAGCACGCTCGGTCGCGAGGGCGCGGCCGCAGCAGCCGCCGCCGCAGCCGTCGCGGGCACCACGCCGAGCGACCCGAGGCGCACCGAGGCCTGACCGGCGGCGGACCAACCCGCGAAAGCGACACATCCGCGGGTCGTCGCTGCGTCCGGTCCGCCAGAGCGACAGATCGGCGCGAACGTTCGGCGGCACACTGTCGCTTTCGCGGACAGTGGGCAGCGGGCCGCGGCAGCGGGCTGCGGGCAGCGGGCAGCGGGCAGCAGGCAGCGGACTGCGGGCCGGGCCGGCGCGCACGAGGAGACTCGGCCCGCGGACGCGACCGGGCGCCGGACGGGAGGCGCGGGGCGGGGCCGGCACGGGCCTCCCGGCCGGCGGGCGGCGCGACCACCGCACGGTGCAGCACCGCGCGTCGGCTCGGTGCGAGATTCCGCACTCCGTGCGAGCCCGCGCGCCCGTCACCGAGTGTTGAACCTCGCACCGAACGACGAACAAGCGAACGAGCGAGCGAGCCTGCGGCATCGCGTAACGAAATCGGCACAGCGATTGACACGCTTCAATCCTCGTGGTTCCATCCTGATTGAAACGTTCTAAAACGCAGTAACCGGACCCCGCGACGGCGCGGGATCCGGGTCCGTTTCACCCGGGGTACCCCAGCCCCGGGCCTTACGAGGAGGTAAGGAATGTCAGTTCGTTCCGTGACCAAGCGCGCGATCGCCATCGGCGGCGCGACGGTCCTGATCGGCGGGCTCGCAGCGTGCTCGTCCGGCGGCTCCGCCGACGAAGGCGGCGGCAAGGTCGAGATCACCTACCAGGCCGACAACGCCCCGGCCACCGCGGCCACCGCGAAGCCGCTCATCGAAGCCTTCGAGAAGGCCAACCCCGACATCACCGTCAAGTTCGACACCCGGCCCCAGGGCACCGACGGCGACAACCTGATCAAGACCCGCCTGTCGACCGGCGAGGCCGCCGACGTCTTCAACTACAACTCCGGCTCGCTCATGCAGGCACTCAACCCGGACAACACCCTGGTGGACCTGTCCGACGAGAAGTGGGCGAGCGACGTCGACCCGCAGTTCACCAAGGTCGTCAGCACCGACAAGGGCATGTACGGCGCCCCGTTCGGCACGAGCTTCGGCGGTGCGGTGCTCTACAACACGAAGGTCTACGACGACCTCGGCCTGAAGGTCCCGACCACCTGGGACGAGTTCATCAGCAACAGCGAGAAGATCAAGGACGCCGGCGACGTCGCCCCGATCATCCAGACCTACGGCGACACCTGGACCAGTCAGCTCTTCGTCCTCGGCGACTTCGCGAACATCACCGCGCAGGACGACAAGTGGGCGGACGACTACACCGCCAACAAGGAGTCCTACGCCGACGAACCCGCTCTCGCCGGGTTCGAGCACCTCGCCGAGGGCAAGGACAAGGACCTCTACAACGAGGACTACGCCTCGGCCACGCAGGCGAACGGCCTGAAGATGCTGGCCGACGGCACCGGCGCGCAGTACCCGATGCTCACGAACGCGATCTCGGCGATCCAGCAGGACTCCCCCGACGCCGTCGAGGACATCGGCGCGTTCGCCCTGCCGGCCGAGGACGCCGCGGACACGAACCTGACGATCTGGGAGCCGAACGGCCTGTACATCCCGAAGACGACCACGGGCGACAAGCTGGCCGCGGCGAAGAAGTTCGTCGCCTTCGCGAACTCCACCGAGGGCTGCCAGGTGCAGAACGACACCGGCACCCCCGCCGGCCCGTACGTCATCTCGACCTGCTCGCTGCCGGACGACGTGCCCCCGATGATCGACGACCTGCAGCAGTACCTGGACGACGGCAAGGCCAGCCCCGCGCTCGAGTTCCTGTCCCCGATCAAGGGCCCGAACCTCGAGAAGATCTGCGTGCAGGTCGGCTCGGGCATCACCACCGCGAGCAAGGGCGCCGACCAGTACGACGACGACGTCGTCCAGCAGGCACAGCAGCTCGGCATCAAGGGCTGGTGATCGGCGTGACCGCGACCCTCACGACGGCGGTGGCCCCGCCGCAGACACGCAAGGCCGGCCGCCCCGGACCAGCGCGCAAGCGGATGCGCTCGTTCTACCCCGCGTGGTTCTTCATCCCCGCGATCGCGCTGTACGTCGTGTTCTTCGCGGTCCCGACCTTCGCCGGGTTCTACTTCTCACTCACCCGCTGGACGCTGTTCGACCAGACCTTCATCGGCTTCGACAACTTCGTCCGGTTCTTCCAGGACCCGCAGCTCGTCTCCGGGTTCGTGCACACCTTCCAGTACGGCTTCGTGACGAGCGCGGCGAAGGTGGTCCTCGGACTCGCCCTCGCCCTGCTCCTCACGTCGCCCGTGCTGGGGCGCGGCTACCTGCGGGCGGTCGTGTTCTTCCCGGTGCTCGTGTCGACCATCGGCATCGGCATCACGTTCAAGGCGTTGATGGACCCGTTCCACGGGATCATCAACGGCGCGCTGGGTTCGGTCGGCCTGCCCACCCCCGGGTGGCTGACCGACCCGGCGCTCGCCCTGTGGAGCGTCGCCGCGGTGGACGTCTGGAAGGGCGTCGGCATCGCGACGCTCATCTTCATCGCCGGCATCGTGGCGATCCCGCAGGAGTACTTCGAGGCGGCGCGGGTCGACGGCGCGAGCGCGTGGTCGATCTTCCGGAACATCACCTTGCCGCTGTCCCGCCCCGCGATGGGCACGGTCATCATCCTGTCGCTCATCGGCGGCCTGCGGTCGTTCGACCTGATCTGGGCGATGACCGGCGGCGGGCCGGGGTTCACGAGCGACGTGATCGCGAGCGTGATCTACAAGCAGTACCAGGCGGGGTTCTACGGCCTGTCCACCGCCGGCAACGTGGTCCTGTTCGTCGTCGTCACCGCGATCATGGTGCCGATCTCGTGGCTCCTCAACCGCAAGGAGGCGGACCTGTGACCGCCGTCACCACCCCCGGAACCGGCCACGCCCCGGCACCGGGCAGCCGCCGCCCGACACCGGCGAGCCGGTCCCGCCACCCGGGCCGCGCCCGCCGGTGGATCATCGGCTCGATCGCCATCGTCGTCAGCTTCGTCGTCTTCCTGGTGCCGTTCGTGTTCGTCCTGCTCCAGGCCGCGAAGAACCCCGCCGAGGCGAACCAGCTCGGCTTCAGCCTGCCGACCGACTGGCAGCTGTGGCAGAACCTGCAGGCGGTGTTCCAGAGCGGTGACGGCGGGATCCTCCGCGCGTTCTGGAACAGCGCCCTGCTCACCGTCGGCAGCGTCACCGTCATGGTCGTGTTCTCCGCGATGGTCGGGTACGTCCTGCAGCGGCGGCCGAGCCGGTGGAACGCCCTGATCAACTTCTTCGTGCTGGCGGGGCTCATCGTGCCGCCGGCGATCGTGCCGACCATCTGGGTGCTGCAGGGGCTCAACCTGTTCAAGACCATGGGCGGGATGATCCTCATCGAGGCGACCTTCGGCCTGTCGTTCTGCATCCTGCTGTTCCGGGCGTTCGTCGCGACGATCCCGAAGGAACTCGACGAGGCCGCCGTGCTCGACGGCGCCGGCCCGATCCGCCTGTTCTTCGGGGTGGTGCTGCCGCTGCTCAAGCCCGTGATCATCACGGTCGTGCTCGTGCAGTCGGTGACGGTGTTCAACGACTTCACCAACCCGCTGTACTTCCTGCCGGGGTCCGAGAACGCGACGGTGCAGCAGACGCTCTACGCGTTCCAGAGCCAGTCGGTCAGCCAGCTGAACCTGCTGTTCACCGACGTGCTGCTCATCACGATCCCGCCGCTGATCCTCTACGTCTTCTTCAACCGTCAGATCGTCGCCGGCATGACCAGCGGCGCCGTCAAGGGCTGACCGCCCACCCCGGCCTGGAGGCGCGACCCGCCTCCGCCACACCGCCCACCCGGGCGGACGGCCGGGCCCACGACCCCCGCACCGGTCGACGACGACCGGTCGCGTGAAAGGACCACCACATGACCACCTGGACCGCACCGTTCATCGCGGCCGACACCGACCTCGGCAGCGCCCCGATCCTGCGTCGGGAGTTCCCCCTCGACGACGGCCACGGCGCCGTCACCGCCGCCACCCTCGACGTCAGCGCCCTCGGCGTCGTCGAGGCCTGGCTCGGCGGGCAGCGTGTCTCCGACCACCTGCTCGAACCGGGGTGGACGAGCTACGAGTGGCGCATCCGCGTCGTCTCGCACGACGTCACCGAGCACCTGTCCGACACGCTCCCCGGCCAGCCGGCCGTGCTCGCGCTCGTCGTCGGCAACGGCTGGGCCGCCGGACGACTGGCCTGGGGCGGCGGTGGCGGCTGGTACACCGACGAGCGGGCCGGGTTCGCCGAGCTCCGGATCACCTTCGCCGACGGGCACGAGCAGCACGTCACGACCGACACCGACTGGCAGGCCCTGTCGAGCGCGATCACCGCGGACCAGCTCTACGACGGGCAGGACATCGACGCCCGACTCCGCGACGGCTCGTTCCTGACGCCCGGCGAGGTCACCGTGCCGAGCGTCGAGGGGCACCAGGGACGGACGAGCACGGTGCACACGGTCGACATCGGCGAGCGCGAACTCGTCGCCGACACGGTGCCGCCGGTGCGCCCGCTGGCCGAGATCGCCCCGGTGGCGATCTGGACGAGCCCGTCGGGAGCGACCCTGCTCGACTTCGGCGTGAACCTGGTCGGGTGGCTCCGCGTCACCGCGACCGGCCCGGCCGGCACCGTGCTCACCCTGCAGCACGCCGAGGTGCTCGAGCACGACGAGCTCGGCACCCGCCCACTGCGCACCGCGAAGGCGACGGACCACTTCACCCTGCGCGGTGACGACGAGCCCGAGACGTTCGAGCCCCGGTTCACGTTCCACGGGTTCCGGTACGCGCAGGTCGACGGCTGGCCGGGCACCCACGACGAACTCCGTGCCGCGGTCACCGCCGTGCAGGTCGGGTCGGACCTCACCCGCACCGGCACGTTCGCGTCGAGCCACGAGCTGCTGAACACCTTCCACGACAACGTCGTCCGGGGCATGCAGGGCAACTTCCTGAGCGTGCCGACGGACTGCCCGCAGCGCGACGAGCGACTCGGCTGGACGGGTGACATCGCCGCGTTCGCCCCGACGGCCTCGTACCTGTTCGACACGCGGACGTTCCTGGCCGACTGGCTGCGCGACGTCTGGCTCGAGCAGCAGCACGCCGACGGGGTCATCCCGTTCGTGGTGCCGGACGTGCTGAAGTACTCCCCCGCCGAGGACTTCGGCAAGCCCGACGCGACCGCCGTCTGGTCGGACGCCGGCGTCTGGGTGCCGTGGACGCTGTACCAGGCGTACGGCAACACCGCGGTGCTCGAGGAGCAGTTCGACTCGATGGCCGCACACCTGCGCCGGGTCCGTGACCACCTGTCACCGGAGGACCTGTGGGACACCGTGTTCCAGTTCGGCGACTGGCTCGACCCGGACGCCCCGCCCGAGGCCCCGGCCGACGCGAAGGCCGACAAGGGCGTCGTCGCGACGATCTGCGCCTACCGGTCCGCGACGATCGTGGCGGACGCGGCGGAGTTGTTGGGCGGTCACGAGGCGGAAGCAGCGGAGTTCCGGGAACTCGCCACGCGCCTCCAGGCCGGGTTCCGCACCCACTACCTGCAGGACGACGGGCGGATCCTGTCGGACGCGACCACGGTGTACACACTGGCGATCGTGTTCGGGATCCTGTCCGAGCAGGAGCAGGCCGTGGCCGGCGAGCGTCTCGCCGAGCTGGTCGAGGCGTCCGGGTACCGGATCTCGACGGGCTTCGCCGGGACCCCGTTCATCACCGACGCGCTGACGCAGACGGGCCACCTGGAGGACGCCTACCGGCTGCTGCTGCAGACGGAGTGCCCGTCGTGGCTGTACCCGGTGACGATGGGCGCGACGACGGTGTGGGAGCGGTGGGACTCGATGCTGCCGGACGGCACGATCAACCCGGGTGAGATGACCTCGTTCAACCACTACGCACTCGGTGCCGTGGCGGACTGGATGCACCGGGTGGTGGGTGGCCTGTCGCCGCTGTCGCCGGGGTACGAGTCGGTGCTCATCGCCCCGCAGCCGGGCGGTGGGCTGACGTGGGCGGAGACCTCGCTCGACACCGTGCACGGGCACGTCGCGGTGCGGTGGGAGCTCGTCGACGGGGAGTTGCGCGTCCGGGCGACCGTGCCCGAGGGCGTCTCGGCCGTGGTGCGTCTGCCGGGTGCCCCCGAGCAGCGCGTCGCCGCGGGCGCCCACGACCTGCGCGCGCCCGCTGCCGTCCCCGCGGCGTAGGGCGTCTGACGGGCGGAAGGTGGGCCGGTCACGGTGGGTGCGCGGGACGCCTGGCGGCGTTCGCCCGGCATCGCGCCCCCGGGCGGGCTTCGCGCCCCGACTCTTCGGGGCGCAAAGACCGCAACGGGGCGCACAGCCCGCCAGCGCAGCCGCCCCCTCGCTCCGCGAGCAATCCGCCCGTCCCACGCCCGTCCCACGCCCGTCCCACGCCCGTCCCGTATCGCGCCCCCGTACGCGCATCGCGCCCCGACTCTCCGGGGCGCGCTGACCGCAACGGGGTGCGCGACGCAACACCACCCACCACACGGTTGCGGCAGCCCGCCGCGCGCCGTACTGTATGAAACGATTCAATCGCACACGAGGAAGTGACACGATGACATCGACCCCGAGCTTCGCCGGCATCGCCGACCAGCTGGCACGACAGCAGATCGAGCTCCCCAGCTGGGCCTTCGGCAACTCCGGCACCCGCTTCAAGGTGTTCAGCACGCCGGGCACCCCGCGCGACCCCTACGAGAAGATCGCCGACGCCGCCCAGGTGCAGGAGTACACCGGCCTGGCGCCCACCGTCGCACTGCACATCCCGTGGGACCTGGTGGACGACTTCGCCGACCTCAAGCGCCACGCCGAGGAGCACGGGGTCTCGCTCGGCACCGTCAACTCGAACACGTTCCAGGACGACGACTTCAAGTTCGGCGCCCTGACCCACGTCGACGAGACGATCCGGCAGAAGGCGATCGACCACCACCTACGCTGCATCGACGTGATGGACGCCACCGGCAGCCGCGACCTGAAGATCTGGCTCGCCGAGGGCTCGAACTACCCCGGTCAAGAGGACATGCGCTCCCGCCAGGACCGCCTACACGAGTCGCTCAGCACGATCTACGACCGCCTCGGTGCCGACCAGCGGCTCGTGCTCGAGTACAAGTTCTTCGAGCCGTCGTTCTACCACACGGATGTTCCCGACTGGGGCACCAGCTACGTGCAGACGGCGGCACTCGGGCCGAAGGCGATGGTCTGCCTCGACACCGGCCACCACGCCCCCGGCACGAACATCGAGTTCATCGTGATGCAGCTCCTGCGCCTCGGCAAGCTCGGTTCCTTCGACTTCAACTCGCGCTTCTACGCCGACGACGACCTGATCGTGGGCGCCGCGGACCCGTTCCAGCTGTTCCGGATCCTGGTCGAGGTCATCCGCGGCGGCGGCTACGACAACCCCGACGTGGCGTTCATGCTCGACCAGTGCCACAACATCGAGGACAAGATCCCCGGCCAGATCCGCTCGGTGCTCAACGTGCAGGAGATGACGGCCCGCGCGCTGCTCCTCGACCGCGTCGCACTGACCGCCGCACAAGAGGCGCACGACGTCCTCGGTGCCAACGAGGTCTTCATGGACGCGTACCAGACCGACGTCCGGAAGGACCTCGCCGAGTGGCGCGAGTCCCGCGGGCTGCCGGCGAACCCGATGCGCGCGTACCTGGATTCGGGCTACCAGCAGTCCATCGCCGAGGACCGCGTCGGCGGCGTCCAGGCCGGCTGGGGCGCGTAGGAACATGACGAACACAGTGGAGGCACGGGTGGACCCCGCAACGCACGGAACCGACGCAGACACCACGATCAGTGCGCTCATCACGCGCTCGAACGCGCTCGGCTCGGATCCGCGGATCACGAACTACGCGGGCGGCAACACCTCCGCCAAGGGCACCGACACCGACCCCGTCACGGGCGAACCGGTCGAGCTGCTCTGGGTGAAGGGCTCCGGGGGCGACCTCGGCACGCTCACCCCGGCGGGCCTCGCGGTCCTGCGCGTCGACCGCGTCCGAGCCCTCCAGGACGTCTACCCCGGGGTGGAGCGCGAGGACGAGATGGTCGCCGCGTTCGACTACACGCTGCACGGCAAGGGTGGTGCCGCGACGTCGATCGACACCGCCATGCACGCCCTCGTCGACGCCGCCCACGTCGACCACCTGCACCCCGACGCCGGCATCGCGATCGCCACGGCGGCGGACGGTCCGGCCCTGACCGAGCGGATCTTCGGCGACCGGGTCGTCTGGGTGCCCTGGCGCCGGCCCGGGTTCCAGCTCGGGCTCGACATCGCAGGCGTCAAGCGTGACCACCCGCAGGCGATCGGCACGATCCTGGGCGGCCACGGCATCACCGCGTGGGGGGACACGAGCGACGAGGCGCAAGGCAACTCGCGCTGGATCATCGACACCGCCGAGCAGTACCTCGCGGAGCACGGCAAGGCGGACCCGTTCGGCGGTGTCCGAGCGGGGTTCGAAGCACTGCCGACCGACGAACGTCGCGCACGCGCCGCAGCCCTCGCCCCGACGATCCGCGGCATCGCCGGGCACGACAAGCCGGTCGTCGGGCACTTCACCGACAGCGACGTCGTGCTCGAGTTCCTGGCGAGCGAGCGCGCCGAAGCACTCGTGGCCCTCGGCACCAGCTGCCCGGACCACTTCCTGCGCACCAAGGTCAAGCCGCTCATCCTCGACCTGCCGGCCTCGACGAGCGTCGACGAGCAGACCGCCCGCCTCCACGGACTGCACGAGCAGTACCGCGCGGACTACCAGGCGTACTACGACCGGCACCGGACGCCGGACTCCCCCGCGATCCGCGGCGCCGACCCGCTCATCGTGCTGGTGCCCGGCGTCGGGATGTTCTCGTACGGCAAGGACGCCCAGACCGCCCGCGTCGCCGGCGAGTTCACCGTCAACGCCATCAACGTGATGCGCGGTGCCGAGTCCGTCAGCACCTACGCCCCCATCGACGAGGCCGAGAAGTTCCGGATCGAGTACTGGGCCCTCGAAGAGGCGAAGCTGCAGCGGATGCCCGCACCGAAGAAGCTCGCGACGCGCATCGCCCTGGTCACCGGAGCCGCATCGGGCATCGGCAAGGCGATCGCGAAGCGCCTGGCGGCCGAGGGTGCCGCCGTCGTCATCGCCGACCTCGACCTCGAGAAGGCCACCGCTGCGGCGGCCGAGATCGGCGGCCGCGACCAGGCCATCGGCGTCGCCGCGAACGTGACGGACGCCGCCGCGATCGACCAGGCGATCCAGCAGACGCTGCTGCACTTCGGCGGCCTCGACCTCGTCGTGAACAACGCGGGGCTGTCGCTGTCCAAGAGCCTGCTCGAGACCACCGAGCAGGACTGGGACCTGCAGCACGACGTGATGGCGAAGGGTTCGTTCCTGGTGTCGAAGGCCGCGGCGAAGGTGCTCATCGAGCAGGGCCTGGGCGGCGACATCGTCTACATCTCGTCGAAGAACTCGGTGTTCGCCGGGCCGAACAACATCGCGTACTCCGCCACGAAGGCCGACCAGGCCCACCAGGTGCGGTTGCTCGCAGCCGAGCTCGGTGAGTACGGCGTCCGCGTCAACGGCATCAACCCCGACGGGGTCGTGCGCGGCTCCGGCATCTTCGCGAGCGGCTGGGGCGCCAACCGCGCCAAGACGTACGGCATCGAGGAGCAGGACCTCGGCAAGTTCTACGCGCAGCGCACGATCCTGAAGCGCGAGGTCGTGCCCGAGAACGTCGCGAACGCCGTCTACGCCATCTGCACCGACGACTTCTCGCACACCACCGGCCTGCACGTGCCCGTCGACGCCGGTGTCGCCGCGGCCTTCCTGCGGTAGCGACGACCGACGAACACCGAGCAGGAGCAGGAACATGCACACCAGCGGCAGCGTCGCCGCGGTCGACCTCGGGGCCACCAGCGGCCGGGTGATCGTCGGCCACGTCGACCCCGACGGAGTCCGGATGGACCACGTCGTACGGTTCCCGAACGGCCCTGTCACCCTGCACGAGGGCGCCGCCGACACCGGCCGCGACGCCCTGCACTGGGACGTCGTCGAGCTGTACCGGCAGGTGACCGAGGGGCTCCGGCGCGCGTTCGCCGAGCACCCCGCGATCGCCAGCATCGGGATCGACTCGTGGGCGGTCGACTACGGCCTGCTCCGCGACGGCCGACTGCTCGGGCTGCCGTCGCACTACCGCGACGACCGGCACCAGGGCGGTGTCCTCCCCGTGCACGACCGGATGGACGCCACCGAGCTGTACGCCCGGAACGGCCTGCAGCACCTGCCGTTCAACACCCTGTTCCAGTGGGCTGCCGACCCGTCGCTGCAGCTCGCGCAGCGTGCGCTGCTGGTCCCCGACCTGCTCGGGTACTGGCTGACGGGGGTCGAGGCGGCCGAGCGCACGAACGCCTCGACGACCGGGGCACTGAACGCGACCACCCGTGGGTGGGACCCGGCGGTGCGGGCTGCTGCGGGCCTCCCGGCCGGGCTGCTGCCCACGCTGCGCGACCCGGGCGACCGACTCGGCCCCCTGCTTCCGTCCGTCGCCGAGCTCGTCGGCGGCCAGGCCGACGTGACCCTGGTCGGCTCGCACGACACGGCGAGCGCCGTCGTCGCGGTGCCCGCGACGGAGCCGGACTTCGCCTACATCTCGTCGGGCACGTGGTCGCTCGTCGGCGTCGAGCTCGACGCACCCGTCCTGTCGGACGCGGCACGACGCGCGAACTGCACGAACGAGGGCGGTGTCGACGGCCGCGTCCGGTTCCTGAAGAACGTGTCCGGACTGTGGCTGCTGTCGGAGAGCGTCCGCACCTGGGAGCGCGGTGGCGACCACGTCGACCTGGAGGCCCTGCTCGCCTCCGCCGCGGCCGTCACCGCCCCGGTCCCCGTCTTCGACCCCGCGGACGAGTCGTTCACGGCACCCGGCGACATGCCGGCGCGGATCGCCGCGTGGTGCGCGGCGCACGGGCTGAGCGCCCCCGCAACCCGTGCGGAGTTCGTCCGGAGCATCCTCGAGTCACTCGCGACGGCGTACGCCGAGACCCTGCGCACCATCGCCGACGTGACCGGCAAGACCATCCGGGTCGTGCACGTCGTGGGCGGCGGCTCGCAGAACCGGCTGCTCTGCCAGCTGACCGCGGACCGCACCGGCCTGCCGGTCGTGGCCGGACCGGTCGAAGCGACCGCACTCGGCAACGTGCTGGTGCAGGCGCGCGCCGCTGGACTCGCGCGCCTCGGAGGGGCTTCACTGGAGGCACTCCGCAGCATCGTCGCACGGAGCGTCGAGCCCGTGCGGTACACCCCGTCGGCGTCGTCGCGCGCCGATCCCGATCGATCCCCCGTCAGGAGCCACGCATGACCACGACCGACGACCAGCACCGGATCGACCCCGCGACCGGGGCACCGGCGCCCGCGACCGGCTCCGCGTCCGCCGCTCGCACGCGGGTCAAGCGGCAGCTGCCGACGGTGCGGGACCTCGCCCCGCTCATGCAGTTCAAGAAGCCTTCGCTGCCGGGTCGGCGTCAGCGCCTCGAACAGGCCTTGACGATCTGGGACCTCCGCGACATCGCCGCCCGCCGCACCCCGAAGGCCGCGTTCGACTACACCGAGGGTGCGGCCGAGGCGGAGATCTCACTGGCCCGCGCCCGGCAGGCGTTCGAGGACATCGAGTTCACCCCGGCGATCCTGCGGGACGTGTCGCGGGTGGACACCTCGCGTCGGGTGCTCGGGGCGCCGGTGTCGTACCCGTTCGGCATCGCGCCGACGGGCTTCACGCGGATGATGCAGACCGAGGGCGAGCGGGCCGGTGCCCGGGCCGCCGGACGTGCAGGCATCCCGTTCTCGCTCTCCACGATGGGCACCACCGCGATCGAGGACGTCCGCGACGCCAACCCGCACGGGCGCAACTGGTTCCAGCTGTACATGTGGAAGGACCGCGAGAAGTCGATGGCGCTGGTCTCCCGCGCCCAGCAGGCCGGGTTCGACACCCTGCTCGTCACGGTGGACGTGCCCGTCGCGGGTGCACGGCTGCGGGACAAGCGGAACGGGTTCTCGATCCCGCCGCAGCTGAGTGCGCGGACCGTGGTGAACGCGATCCCGCGGCCGTGGTGGTGGTTCGACTTCCTGACCACCGAACCGCTGGCGTTCGCGTCGCTCGACCGCTGGTCCGGCACCGTCGGCGAGCTGCTCGACCACATGTTCGACCCGACCGTCACCTACGAGGACCTCGCCTGGATCCGTGACCAGTGGCAGGGCAAGATCGTCGTGAAGGGCGTGCAGTCCCTGGCGGACGCCAAGCGTCTGGCGGACCTCGGGGTCGACGGCATCACGCTGTCGAACCACGGTGGCCGGCAGCTGGACCGCGCCCCGGTTCCCTTCCACCTGCTGCCCTCCGTGGTCAAGGAGGTCGGGAAGGACACCGAGGTGCACCTCGACACGGGCATCATGTCCGGCGCCGACATCGTCGCCGCGGTGGCCCTCGGCGCGAGATTCACGATGGTCGGCCGTGCCTACCTGTACGGGTTGATGGCCGGCGGCGAGGCCGGGGTGGACCGGATGATCCAGATCCTGTCCGAGCAGATCGAGCGGACCATGCGGCTGCTCGGGGTGGCCTCGCTCGACGAGCTCGAGCCGGGGCACGTGACGCAGCTGCAGCGGTTGCAGCCGATCCCCCGGGCCTGAGCGGTCGGCTCCCCGTTCGTTGCATCGTGCACGTTCGGGCGTCGGACACCGGGCGTTCGTCGGTCGATTTCCGTGACGCCCCCCGAACGGGTCACAAATGATGCAAGATGTCCGTGGACGTGTCAACGAAACCCTCGGCATCCGGCCGGCTGGTGCGTCCGTCCCTCCCCGCATCCTGCGCCCGAGCATCCACGAGGAGCCCGACATCTCGACCCGAAGCACGTGCACGCCCTCGCGCGGCACGACCTCACGCACCACGCCCACGCCCCCGGTCACCCGAGGGGGCAACCGTTGATCCGGCACCGCGCGATCCTGGCGGTCGCGACCGCCGGCGCCCTGGTCCTCGGTGTCCCCACCGCCGCCTCCGCCCGCACCTGGTGGGGCTGGGACGGCGAGCGCCGCTGGCACAACGCCCCGGTGAACCCCACCCCGACGCCGGCCCCGGACGAGACGGAGATCCCGGCCCCCACCGACGAGTGGACCCCGGACACGGAGCCCGAGCAGGACTCCGCGCCGATCGAGGACTCGGCCCCTGTCGCCGAGCCCGCGCCCGACGCAGAGGCCGAGCCCGAGGCCGCGCCCGAGGCGGAGGCCTCCCCCGCGGACCTGTCCGCGATCGCACCGGACGCCTCGTTCGTCGAGGACTTCACCACGAACGCCGTCACCGGCCTCGTCCAGTCGCTGTACCCGCAGTCGTGGCAGCCCTACCCCGACGGCACCTCGGGCATCTACGCGCCGAGCAAGACCGTGTCGGTGCACGACGGCGTGATGGACGTCGCCCTCGGCACCGGCGCCGGAGCGGCCGGCACCTTCGGCTCCTCCGACGGCGCCTGGGACCACGTCGGCGGCTCGTTCTCGGTCCGCGCGAAGGCGACCGGCGGCGACGGCAACGGCGCGGCCTTCATGCTGTGGCCGACGTCGAACGTGTGGGCCGACGGCGAGATCGACTTCCCCGAGGGCAACTTCGAGGACAGCCCCTCGGTGTTCCACCACTCGATGACCCCGGGCAAGGAGGCCGAGCGCGTCCAGCTCGGCACCGGCGTCTCGTGGCGTGACTGGCACACCTACAAGGTCGACTGGGTCCCCGGTGAGTCCGTCACGTACAGCGTCGACGGCAAGGTCCTCGGCACCGTGACGCACGACGTGCCGACGACCCCGCACCGCTTCATGTTCCAGGTCGGCAACTGGGGCGAGCAGGGCAACCTGCTCATCGACTGGGTCTCGACGACCGAGTAGCGTCCGCAGCTCCACCCGAGACGGACGGGAGGCCCGGTGCCAGCTGGCACCGGGCCTCCCGTCCGTCCGCGTGGTCGCGTCTGCTGGCCGCAGCGCGCCCTGCGGAGCCTGTGGGCTAGTGCTTCTCGTCGACGAGCGCGATGAAGCGGCTGCCGATGCCCTCGACCTCACGCCGCGTCAGGCCGGCGGTGGGCTCGGGCGCCTGGTAAGGGGCGTGGTAGTCGCACATCAGGTAGTCCCACTCGGGCCACCACTTCTTCGGGCGTGCCTCTTCGTCGAAGCCGCAGACCACGCACTCCAGGCGCGTCCAGACCTTCTTGGTGCCGGTGCGGTTGGCGCGGGACTGCACGAGCCAGGCGGGCGGGGCCTGCTCGATCGCGTCGAGCTCCGCTTCGCTCAGGCGCGACGGGATGCCGTGGCGGGTCGCCATCTCGAGGGGGATGTCGAGCCGGACGGCGGCTTCGCGGCGGGAGAGCATCCGTCCAGGGTAGGTCCTGCCACTTCCCACCTCGAACTGCGACGGCAGCAACCGGGACGTCCGCCGCGGACTTTCCTCGAGTGGGCAGTCCGTGTATGGTCTCGATCACTGAGGTAAAAGGCGCCGCGATCTGCGACGCACCAGCACGCGGCATCGAACGAGTCGCCACTTCTTCCTTCGAAGGAGTGCGCCATCGTGTCCCCCAGTCCCGCTCGCACCACCGGGCACGTGCCCGCCGGTGGTTCTTCTCCTCGTCTGCGCGACGCCTGGATCGCCCTCGCCGGGCTGTCCGCGGTGTTCCTGTTCGAGATGCTCGACAACTCCGTGCTCAACGTCGCCCTGCCGACGATCGGCCGCGATCTGGGCTCGTCGACGACGGGCCTGCAGTGGGTCTCAGGTGCCTACTCGGTCGCCTTCGGAGGGCTGATGCTGCTCTTCGGCGCCGTCGCCGACCGCACCGGACGCCGCCGGGTCATGCTCGCCGGGCTCGTCCTGCTGGCCCTCGCGAGCCTGGCCACGGCGGTGGTCACGTCGACCGAGCAACTGATCGCCGTGCGCGTCGCGATGGGCGTCGCCGCGGCGATGACGACACCCGGGTCGATGGCGCTGGCGTTCCGCCTCTTCGACGACGAAGGCCTGCGGGTGCGGGCACTCACCGTCATCTCGACGGCCGGGCTCGTGGGACTGGCCATCGGGCCGACCGTCGGCGGGTTCGTGCTCGCCGTCGCCCCGTGGCAGGTGCTGCTGCTGGCCGACGTGCCCATCGCGGTCCTCGCACTCGTCGGCATCCGGCTCGGTGTCGCCCGCGACGAGGATTCAGGGCTCCATCGTGATCCGGTCGACGTGGTCGGAGCGCTGCTCGGTACCGTGACCACGGCCGGAGCGCTCGTGGCGCCGACGATCCTGGTCGAGTCCGGAGCCGCTGGCTGGTGGGGGTGGGCCGTCCTCGCGCTCGCCGTCACCTGCGCGGTGGGGTTCGTCGCCCGCGAGCGGACCGCGCGGCACCCGCTGATCGACCTGCACCTGCTCGCCCGACCACTCGTCTCGAGCGGCCTCGCGTTCAAGGCCGCGTCGGGTCTGGCCGTCGCGGGACTGTCGTACCTCGTGACCCTGCAGCTGCAGTTCGCCTGGGGCTGGCCGCCGGCGCTGGCCGCCGTCGGGACGTTGCCGCAGGTGGTGGTGCTGCTCGTCGGCGGCCGCTTCGTCGGGCCGTTCGTGCAGCGGGTCGGCCTGGGCCGCGCCGCCTGGATGAGCGCCGTCTCGGTCGTCTCCGGTCTCGCGGTCTTCGGCGCCCTGAGCCGGTACGGGTACCCGTGGGTGCTCGTCGCGCTCGTGCTCGTCGCCGCCAGCATGCGGGTCGTCGGCGTCGTCGCCGGCGCGTCCGTCCTCACGGGGCTGCCCGCGGACCGCACCTCGGTCGGAGCGGCGCTCGTCGACACCTCGAGCGAGCTCGCGGGTGGTGCCGCCGTCGCCGCGGCGGGGACCATCGTCGCCGCCTTCGTCGCCGGGAGCATCGCCACCACCGCCTGGACCACCGCCCGGCTCGAGGGCTTCCGGGACGCCCTCACCGTCGCCGGCCTCGGCCTCGCCGTGGTCGCAGCACTGCTCGTCGTGGTCGGCATGCTCCGAGCCCGGCCCGCCGTCGAACCAGAGGACGCGGCCTCGTCCCAACCTGCCGACCACACCCCTGCACACACCGACCCGACCACCATCACCGAGGAGACCTCCCGTGTCTGACACCATCGCCCTCCCCCGCCCGCCGTTCGATCCCGAGTTCGTGCCCTTCCTCACCGCCATGGACGCGCGAGGCCGCTTCCACCTCACGGCGCATATGCTGCCGCAGATGCGACAACTGGACATGACCGAGGCGCAGCTCGACGAAGGACTGCGTGCTCGCGGCCTCGAGCGGAGCAGCATCACGATCCCGGGGCACCGCGGTGACCCGATCGACCTCGCCGTGATCCAACGCACCGGCCGCACCGGCACGGCTGCCCTGGCCTACGCGATCCACGGCGGCGGCATGATGTTCGGCCACCACCTCGGCAACCTCGACTCCTACGACGAGTGGCTGCTGGTGCACGACGTCGTCCTGGTCAGCCCCGACTACCGCCTGGCGCCGGAACACCCGGACCCGTACCCGGTCGAGGACTGCTACGCCGGTCTCGTCTGGGCATCTGAGCACGCCGACGAACTCGGCATCGACCCGGAGCGCATCGTCCTCGTCGGGCAGAGCGCCGGTGCCGGTCTCGCCGCCGGCACCGCCCTCCTCGCCCGCGACCGACAGGGGCCCTCCGTCATCGGCCAGGTGCTCGTGAGTCCCATGCTCGACGACCGCGACGCGACGCTGTCGGCTCGGCAGTTCGACGGTGTCGGGGTCGCCGACCGGCAGATGACACGGTTCGGCTGGGACGCCTACCTCGGCGACCGGCGGGGTGGCGAGGACGTGTCGATCTACGCTGCACCCGGCCGCGCGACGGACCTCACCGGGCTCCCGCCTGCGTACATCGACTGCGGCAGCACCGAGGTGTTCCGCGACGAGACCGTCGCCTACGCCAGCTCGCTGTGGGCGGCAGGAGTCCAGTCGGAACTCCACGTGTGGCCGGGAGCGTTCCACGGATCGACGAGCATGATGCCCGACGCGACGCTGTCGCAGCGGGCGGTGCAGGCTCTGTGCGAGTTCACCGGGCGCCTCCTCAGCCCGGCCGTCTGACGGCAGTCCCGGCACGGGCGAATCGTGGCGCTCGTGCCCGGACCGAGTCGCAGCACCAGCTAGATCCGGTCCAGGGACACCACCGTGACGACGATCGGCCACGCCTCACCGTCGAGCTGCACGTACCGCAGCCCGCGCGGCAGAGCTTCGCCCTCATCGGACGCGACGACGACTCCCTGCAGCCCGATGAGGTGCCCAGAACCCCGGCTGTAGTGGACACGATCACCGACGACGGGCATGACGATGGTGTCCGCCGCCAGCTCCTCTGCAGCGAGTTCGACGACGAGAGGCCGGGGCTCCGTGAGCACGTCGGCGAGCTGTGCCTCGAACCCGCCGCGTTCGTCGAGCTCCGCGTCGCGCACCTCGGGATCCGCGATCCTCGCGACTGGCAGGACCTGCGGGCCGATCGTGCGCGCGACTCCGCATCCGATCGCGACACCCAGGCCGGCGAGGGACAGCCCCGTGCTCGCCAACTCGAACCGCAACGGGACTGGCGCAGCAACGACCTGACGGAGTCCGCCGTTCGAGCCGCCGGCGGTGTGCGCTCGCACGGCAGTCGCCTTCACCGCGCCGTGGAGTCGTGGCGCGACCGGAGCTGCTCTTGTCCGCCGGAGATCACCGCCGAACTGCTCGCCGAGATGCTTCGTGAACGCGAGGGCGCCAGGCCGTCGCTCGTCGCAGTTGTCCATCGGGTCGCCTTCGGGTTGGCTTCTCGCAGCCTCGGGTCAGGCTGTTCCCGGACCGTACTGCCGGACAACCGGCGCACACGACAGTTCCTCACCGATCTTGCGGTAACCAGCAACGCCGATTCGGAGTTCGCGCCGGCACAGCCCCCGTTTGCTCCGACCTCGGCCTCCTCAGCGGGCGGGCGCCGCTTCGTTGCGGCGGGCTCTTCGCCGCAGGGCCTGACGGAACCCCGTGAGCACGGCGCCGCACACGACCGTGACGAGGATGCCGATGGCTGTTCCGCCGGCCGATCCGCTTCCGTAGTTCGACCATGGCAGCCCGAGAGCCCACTGGAGCGCGGGGCCCAACACGAGGAGCACCCCGGCCGGAATGACGATGATCAGCAACGCGCGGCGGCCGCTCCAGGCAGGATGGCGCAGGATGACAGCGGCGGCCAGGGCGACGACCGCGAGAGCACCGTAGATCCACGATGCGCCGGACATCCGCCACCCGTCGTGCGCGAACCAGTCTTGGACTTCACGGACGGTGCGCGCCCACGCGTGCTGACCTCGGCCGTGTGTCGACGAGATGACGGCAGCGGCCATCCGATGACGGCGAGAACTCCGGCGACCGCGCTTGCGACTCCGAGCACGACCACCCCGAACCGCGACCCGGCGCTGGGTGCAACGTCGAAGTCGGAGATGCCCACGCGCAGGAGGCTATCGAGCGAGCGCAACGGTCGTTCCACTCGGGCACGCCGCTCTCCCCCGGGTCGATGAGTGTCTCGTGAACGACCGTCTGTGATCCGTTGATCCCGAGGTCAGTAGTTGCCCATTGAGTAAACTTGCCCAATGGGCAAACTTGTTCTAGTTTGGTGTCATGACAGACGAGATCTCGTTCCGTGAGCAGAAGAAGGCAGCGATCCGTGACGCGTTGAGTGTGACGACAGTGTTGCTCGCCCGGGAGCGGGGGCTCGACAACATCCGTGTCGAGGACATCGTCGGTCGGGTCGGAGTGTCGAGGCGGACGTTCGGGAACTACTTCTCGAGCAAGGAAGACGCGATCGCGGACCGCCACGTGCAACGCGTGCGCACGGCGGCCGACGATCTGCTCCAGCGGCCGCGCGAGGAGCCGTTGTGGACTGCCATCACGGAGGCGCTGCTCGCGCCGTACGAGGCAGAAGAGACGACGACCCCGTCCCGGGAGGAGCAGAGCGGGCTGCTCGCAGTGCTGTCGACGCCAGGCATGCAGTCAGCCGTCGATCGAGGTGCCCGCGCAGCGAACGCAGTGTTCGCGGCCGCCGTCGCGGCGCGCTCAGACGCAGCACCGGAGGATCCCATTCCTGGTCTGGTGTCCGCCGCTGCGCTGTCGACCTTGTTGACAACGCTGGAGTCCTGGGCGGCGCGCGCGGAGCCACAACCCCTCCAGCCGATCCTCCGAGCTGCGTTCCAACTCCTCGGCGACGGTTTCGACCACCTCCGCTGACCACTGATCCCACACTCTTCGCCAGAAGGAAGACCATCATGTACGACGTCGTCATCGTCGGAGGCGGACCCGTGGGCATCTTCGTCGCCTGCGAGCTGAAGCTCGCGGGTGCGAACCCCCTCGTCCTCGAACGCCTCCCCGAGATCAACCAATGGGACAAGGCGCACGGCTTGACCGGGCAGGTCGTCCGACTACTGGACCACCGCGGCTTGTTCGAGCGGTGTGCTGGGCGGGCCGTCCCGGAGCCGGCTCCGGGCTTCTTCTTCGGAGCGCTACCGTTGCCGCTCCACACGCTCGGCGACCGCAACCCGATGTACCTGCTCCACATCAACCAGCGCGACCTCGAGCGCGTACTCAACGACCGCGCAGCGGAACTCGGCGTTGCGATCCGTCGCGGCGTCGAGATGCGCTCCTTCACCCAACACGACGACTCCGTCACCGTCGACCTCGTCGACGTCGCGACCGGAGCTGAGAGCACCGCGTCGGCGCAGTACCTCGTGGGGAGTGACGGCGCGCGAAGCACTGTTCGGAAGCTCTCCGGTATCGGCTTCCCCGGCAACACCGACCACCACATCGTGGACCGCACAGCCCTGATCGCACCAACTGAGCAGCTGACGCCCGCCGGCCCCGGGAAAGTGCACGTTGCGGGTCTGGGAGAGATCCCGGAGAGCTTCCACCGCACTGAAACCGGCGTCGTCACCATCGCCCTCCGTGACCCGGAGCACCCGCTGGTCTACACCGCGGAATGGGAGGACCAGCCTGACCGCAGCTTCCCCGGTGAGGGAGCAGCCATGACATTGACCGAGATGGAAGACAGCCTTGAGCGCGTCCTCGGCGTCCGCCTCGACCTCAACGCGCCGGCCGACGGTGAGCCGACGTTGCTGCGCCGTCTGACCGGTCGGAACACACGCGTCGCTGACCGCTACCGCGACCGGCGGATCTTCCTCCTCGGCGACGCCGCACACGTGCACTCTGCCGCAGGCGGACCCGGCCTGAACCTCGCGCTTCAGGACGCGGCGAACCTCGCCTGGAAACTCGCCGCCAGCCTCCGCGGCTGGGCCCCCGCGGGCTTGCTCGACACCTACGAGACAGAGCGGCGCCCGCTCGGACAACGCGTCTTCATGCAGACCCAAGCGCAGACCGCCCTCATGGCGCCCGGCTCGGATGTCACCGCCCTCCGCGACCTCTTCGCCGAGATGCTCGCCGACACGACCACCGTGCAGCGCATCGCAGATCTCCTCGCCGGCTCGGACGTCCGCTACGACACGAGCCCCGCGAACTCCGCGAACCCCGACGGCCCCACCGGATGGTTTGCACCGTCATCACAGGTCGAACTCGCCGACGGGACCATCCGCAGAATCCCGGAACTGCTCCGCACCGCCCACCCCATCCTGGTCGACGCGACCGGCACGTACCGCGACACCATCGCCCCATGGAACGACCGCGTCGACTACGTGCCGCTGGCCACAACGCACCAACAGACCTCGATGCTGATTCGGCCCGACGGATTCGTCGCCTGGTCCCACACCGACCCCGCCTCCCTCACAGAGGCACTCGCCGCCTGGTTCGGAACACCCGAACACGGCTCTACCGGAGCGGTGTAACGCGTGAACCTCGACGTGATCGGAGCCGCGATCATCTCGATCAGCGGCGCGCTCTTCGCGACCGCTTCGATCTGGTGTCTGATCGACCTTCTCCTCAGAACACGAGCAATGCCTGAGCTCCCAGCAGCTTCCAGAGCCCACCTGTTCACGTCGGCATTGACGGTCTTCGCCGGGCTCGGGGTCCACATCATCGGCTTCTTCCCCGAAGCCTTCGTGCTCATCTACGGAGGCGCGACGTCGATGCTCGTCGCCGCCTTCTTCGCGCGTGCGACGGAACGGCCCGCTCCCGGCCGGGTCGCGGGACCGGCCCTGCTCACGGCGGGCGGGATCGTCGTGCTCACCATCGGGCTGCTCATCTGACCGCTGAACAGTCACAAGCGCGCGAGAGTACGTGAAGAAGCACACGTCTCCGGAGAAGCAGTCTCCGAAGACCATTCGCACCCGGGACGGGAGAACGCTGTTCCCCGCACGTTGCCTTGCACGCTCGAAGCTCGTCAGCGAACCGTTCCCTGGGCAAGGGCCGCGAAAGCGTCCTCGACCAGCTCACCGAGGCGCTCAGCTCCGCCGCTCTCGACCCATCCGTCGTACGCGACGATGACGCAACCCAAGGCGGCCATCACGAGTGTCTGCACCGCGATGCGTCGCATCTGACTGCTGGCTTCACGCTCGACGAGCACCGCAGCGAGTCCTTCTCGCCAGGTTGCCTGCTTCTCGTGGAGCCGAGCCCACAACGCGGGCGTCGACCAGACCAAGTCGAGTCGCGCGAAGCCCGCCTCGGAATCGTCCTCGATGAGCGCCACGGCGGGCCTGACCGCGTGACGAAGCGCAGTCCAGGTGTCCTCCGACTCCGGACGCTCCCCGAGGGCTTGTGCCATCTGCTCACCGAGGGGATCGAAGACATGCAGGGCGACGTCCTCCTTGCTGCCGAAGTAGCGCAAGAAGGTGCTCCGAGAAACCCCTGCTCGTCCGGCCAGGTCCTCGAACGTGACGGCCTCGAAGCCTGACTCCAGGAAGCAACGGAGTCCGATGCTCCCCAGCTCGTCCCGCACCGCCGCTCGTCCGATCGCTCGCGTGCTCATCGGGTTCATGCATCGATCCTACGAGGATGTGCACTCACTTGCAGGAATGATGCGGAGTCCTTATCGTGATCCTCAGTGTCACAAATGACGCTCGGTATCACCGCCGCGTCCCCAGAGGGAGAAGCCCCATGACCTACAACCTGCCCGCCCTGCGCATCACCGTCGCCGACGGCGTTGCGAACGTCACGATCGACAACCCACCGCTGAACCTCTCCGACGGCACCCTGCTGCCGTCGATCCGCCGGTTCGTCGCCCAGGTCCGTGAAGACGAAGACGTGCGAGTCATCGTCTTCGACAGCGCCGACCCGGACATCTTCATCGCACACGGCGACACACGGTTCATCACGGAACCCGAGGTCATGTCGACAGCCGTCGCCGCGACGATGGAGGCGAACCCGGACGCAGAGTTCCCCGCAAACCTCAACCTCATGCAGGTCGTCCACGAAGAGGTCCGCTCGCTTCCGCAGGTCACGATCGGCAAGCTGACCGGCCTCGCCCGAGGTGGTGGCAACGAGTTCTTGATGGCCCTCGACATGCGCTTCGCCGCCATCGGCGCTGCCGGCCAGGCGCAGCCGGAGGTGCTGATGGACATCATGGCCGGCGGTGGAGGCACCCAGTACCTGACCGCACTCGTGGGCCGGGCGCGTGCACTCGAGATCCTCCTCGGTGCGCAGCTCGTCGATGCCGAACTCGCAGAGCGGTACGGTCTCGTGAACCGAGCACTCCCGGCCGACGAGATCCACTCCTTCGTCGACGCGTTGGCCCGCCGGATCGGCGGGTTGCAGCCCGCAGTCGTGTCCGCCGTCAAGAAGGCGGTGAACGCTGCTCCGAGCCCGATCACCCGTGCAGGCTTGGCTGCAGAGAACGCGCTCCTCGGCCCGTTGTTCACTCCGGCCGCTGCCGACCGCGCGCACGTCCTGCTCGCCGCGGGCATGCAGACCCGCAACGGCGAACTCCGACTCGAATCAGTGATCAGCGGGCTCTGATCCGACAACCCCGACGGGAACCCGCCGGAATGTCCCAGAGCGGCCGACGCAGCACACGCCGGCCGCTCACTGCATCTCGGGTGAGACCCGCGGTGCAACGACAGACGCCCGGTGGTCCACACGAGACGGACGGGAGGCCCGGTGCCAGCTGGCACCGGGCCTCCCGTCCGCCTGCTGGCGCGTCGACGACGCGACCAGCAGGCGCTCATGCGTCAGCGCGATCCGACGATCGCGGCCTTGGTCTGGTCACGCAGGTACGAGATGCCGGCAGCGTTCGGGTGGAGTGCGCCGAAGAGGATGCTGTACTTCGTCCCGGCCAGCGGCGTGCTGTTCGCGGCGGTGCCGCGATCCGTCAGGGTGAGTCCTGCCATCCATGCGGAGCCCGACGCGGCACAGGGGCTGTGCGCGGCAGAGCCCTGGAGCGTCGAGACGTAGGTGAAGCCACGAGCCTTCGCCGCCGCCTTGACCGCTGCGTCGAGCGCGTTCTGCGTGCGGTGGAAGTAGGCGGTGTCGGTGGCGGTGAAGGGGAACGCGTTCTGCGGGAACGGCGGTTCGAGACCGGAGTCACCGAGGAGACTCGAGAAGCATCCCTTCGGGGCCTGCGCCGCACCCGGCGCGAGCATCGGGTAGCCGACGACGAACACCTTCGCCTGCGGAGCACGCTGCGCGATCACGCGGAACGTCGCCGCGAGCCGAGGTGCCACGACCGTGCGGATGCGCGATGCGAGACGATCCCGCGTGACGCCGTGCACGACCGGTGCGTAGTAGTCCTTGCAGTGGTCGTAGGTCTTCCCGTGGATCTCCGAGAACACCGGGCCGGCCTTGTCCAGCGCGACGCAGTTCGCGATGACGCCGGAGAACCCCAGGTCGTTCCCGCCGATCGACACCGTGACGACGTCCGTGTCCTTGGAGAGCGCGTCGGCCTGGACGGGCGCGGTGGCACTTCCGGCTCCGGTCTTCTGCGCGACCCGGGTGATGTTGCCGGTGGTGGCACCGGAGCAGGCGCGGTCATCGAGCCGGAGCCCGAGGGATGCCGCGACCTGGTGCGGGTAGTCGGTGGTGGACTGGAAGCAGCCGGCAGCCGGACCCGAGCCGTAGGGAGCGACACCGAAGCCGCCGGCGTACGAGTCGCCGAGGGCCACGTAGCTGTCACCGCTGGCGGCGGCCACGGACTGGACGGGCGTCGCACCGTCGGCGTTGGCCGCGGAGACGGGCCCGGCTGCCCCGACAGCGAGCGCTGCCGCCGTCAGGACGCCACTGGTGATCAGCAGCGCGTTGGTCCGGCGGAGGCGAGGAGCGTGACGCATGGAGCAGGTTCCTTCCAGAGGGCCTATTCGACAGACGATCGTCTGACAAGTAGACGGTAGGTCGGTACGACGCCCCGCGCCATGAGAGGGCCACCAGGGTGTCGAGGGGCCGCCTAGGCTGCGAACACGTGACCAGGCAGCGGACGAACACCCGACGAGCGATCGTCGTGACCGTTCTGATCATCAGTGCCGCGGCGCTCCTGTTCATCGGCCTGCGCACCGCACTGTTGTTCATGGGCGCGACGGAAGGCGACGTGCCGGCGACGGCGTCGATCCCCCTGCCGGCCGGGAGCAAGGTAGTCGACGAGGACGAGCAGTGCGCGTCCGGCGGGTGCTGGTCGCTCGTGTCCGTGCAGCCGCCGTCGGGGATGAGCCCGACCGAACTGTCGACGACGTTGGGCACTGAACCGTTCGCGAGGCTGCCCGGGACCCTGTGGGACCCACGCGTCGTCAACCTGACGTCAGAAGTCCAGGGAGACCTCCTCGTGATCCAGGCGGACTACTGGTCCCGCGAGCCTTCTCCCTGACGCCCGGAAGACCACACGAGGCGGCCGTGCCTGGAGGGACGGTGCCAGCTGGCACCGCGCCTCCCGTCTGCCTTGTGGTCGCGTCGACGACGCGTCAGGCTTCCCAGGGCCAGTAGGTCTGGCAGGTCTCGGGGCCGCCGTTCGTCGAGCCGCAGACCTCCACCGGCCCCCAGATGCCGAGGACGACCCACGCGACCTGCAGCACCAACATGCTCAGGCCGACGATGAACAGGGCACGGACGCGTCGACGATCGTCACGGACACCGGTCACGGTCAGCAGCGAGCCGAACGCGGCGAGCAGCCCGCCGGCCGGGACGACGAGTCCTAGGACGACGGTCACGGTCATCATGAGCGCGAATTCGCCTCGGGCCGCGCCGAAGCGTCGCCCGTGCGGTGCAGTCACGGTGGCGAGCATATTGGCCCGCGGGGCACACGGATGCACCTACTTCGGGCGGCGGTCGACGACCAGGGTTCAGCCCCCGCTGCGCTCCCGACGACGCACCCGCAGCGTGCCGATCCCCTGCACGATGCAGACGACACCGCTCGCGACGACGATGACCCCGGTCACGATCCGACCGACGGAGACCCCGCCGAACAGCAGCGGCGCGACCGCGACACCGATGAAGATCGCCCCCATCACGATGACGACGACCGGGTTCTGGGCGACGAAGAACCGGCGCCCACCGTTCGCCTCGGCGATCGCCCGGTCCCGAGCACGCGGGACGGCGTCCGGCGACCGACCAGCGCGGCGATCTGCACGCCGTCGCCGGCTGCGCAGGACCAACCACACCGCCCCGCCGATGACCACGGCCGCTCCGATCGCGATCCACTCGACGAGCTGGAGGAACCCGAAGACGATCACCAGGACGAACCCGACCGCGACGCCCGCGAACATGTCCGTGGTCATCCGGTCGGTCCGGCCGTCGGCACTCGTGACGTAACCGGGGCGACGTTCGTACGGATCGTGCTCGTCCACGGCCGGTCCGTCGGCCCGTTCGGTTCCCATGCTCCGAACGTACCGACGGCGCTGGGGACCCGTCCGGGTCAGCCGACCCGTTCCGCCGGCTGCTCGGCCCGGACCCCGTGTGCCGGACGCCGCTCCCGCACGATCGCCACCGCCTGGCGGAGCGACAGCCCCGGCAGGTAAGTGCGGACGATCGCGACGCCGATCGTGGGCAGCGCGACCGGGTCCGGGTACGCCATCACCAGGGGGTGCAGGTCTGGCCCGAACTTCGCCTTGAAGCGCAGCAGGGAACGGAACCCGTAGACGGGCTCGAGCGCGCCGCCGACGACGTCGAGGACCGATTCGACGCCGCTCCGCCCGGCACCCTGCGGCTCGGCCGACGACGCGAGCGGGGCCGCGGACAGGCTGAGCCGCTCGGCACCGTCGGTGCGCATCCGGTCGACCGCACTCGCGACCAGGAACTCCATCACACCGTTCGGGGCGTCGGGCGCGCGGCGCATCACGTCGAGCGTCCACCCGACCACCTGCCCGGCGCGGTAGGCGGGCAGCCAGCTGGTGACGGCGAGCACCGTGCCGTCCCCGCCCAGTGCGACGAGCGTCCGGACAGCGGGGTCGCGCATCTCGTCGATCCCGCCCAGGGTGAACCCCATCTCGGGCAGTTCGCGCTCGGCGACCCACTCCTCCGAGATCGCCTCGATCTGGCGCGTGACCGAGCCGGGCAGCGAGGCCCAGTCCGACCAGAGCGCGGTGGTGCCGGATCGTGCGGCCTTGTTGACGGCCGTGCGGACGTCCTGCTTGCGCTTGCCCGTCGTCGTCCAGGTGCGCGGGTCGAGGTCGGCGTCCTCGGCCACGGGGAGCGTCGTCCAACCGAGTCGGGCGAGTGCAGCGCCGAGGGTGGCGTCGATGCCGTAGAAGACGGGCGTCCAGCCGTGGTCGTCCGCGGCCCGTGCGAAGCCCTCGAGTGCCGCCAGCCGCGCGTCCTCGTGTCCGAAGGGGCCGCCGGTCGTCACGGCGACGCTGCCGGTGCGGTGGTAGGCGACACCGGCACGGCCGTCCTCGGTGAACCAGTACTCGTTGCCGGGCCAGGTGGTCATCCAGCCGAAGGTGTCGCCACCGCCCGCGACCAGCAGGGCCCGAGCCGCCACCCGAGCGGCGTCCTGCCCGTCGAGGTCGCTGTCCGAGCGCCCGGCCCCGGTCGGCCGGACCGCGGCGATCGCCACGGCGAGCCACAGGAGCGGGCCGGAGACACCCACGACGAACCGCAGCGCCGGGTCGGCCTGCGCCAGGTGCGTCGGCAGGGTCACGGGGGCGATCGGGCCGAGCACGGCGAGCGCCAGGTGGAGGGGCTCGCGCACGCTGTCGCCCGAAGCCACGGCGACACCGACGACGACGACCGCGAGCACCACGGCCGAACCGGCGACCGTCTGGACGAAGGTCCGCAGTCGTCGCCGGTCGGTCCGGACCGGGAAGTCCGCGCGGCGCAGGACGAGCACCACGGCGGTCGCGATCGGCACCAGCACCGACGCGGCGATCGAGAGCGAGACCGCGAGGTGGTCCGACGCCAGGCGCTGCACGACGGCGTGGTGGCGTTCGGGCAGCACCCCGTACGAGACGGCGGTCGCGACGCCGGACACCAGGTCGACGGTCGCGACGAGCCACAGTGCGAACCGGCTCCCACGCCGGAGACCCACGGCGCCGACCGCCAGGACCACGAGCGGCATCACGGCCAGCAGCGAGTGGAACAGGCCGTGCGGGTGCACCTCGGCGAGCGCCCGGACGCAGCTGGCGGTCACCCCGGTCACCGAGCAGTGCGGCATCCGGCCGGTCGGCCCGTTGTCGAGCACCACGGCGAGCGGGGCGAGCAGCCCGAACTGGGCACCGGTGACGAGCGCGAGGACCGGCCCGACGGCCGACACGGTCACCGCGGCCACGAGCAGCACCCGGGTCTCGCGTGATGAACTCCGGGTCCAGCCGCTCCGTACCGGCGACCGTCGCAGCACGCGGCCGAGCACCAGGCCGACGACCAGGGCGAGTGCCGCGTGCAGGTCGGACGCGTGTCCGGCGTAGAGCAGCAGTGCCGCGACGACGGCGATCGACACCACCCGGATCCGGCGTCGCCACAGCGCGCCGGCGAACGCGCTCGCGGTGACGATGGTCCCGACGATCCAGGTCCAGGGGCCGACGTGTCCCAGGTGCACGAGGAAGCCGCGGTTCGCCGGGGCGCCGTCGAACAGCTGCAGCAGGGCGCCGAGCCCGGTCCCCACCACGGTCGTGACGACCATCGCGAGCAGCGTGCGCCGCCAGCCGAGCAGCCGTTCGGACGCCGCGGTGCAGACAACGACGGCGACGAAGGTGACGAGGAACCCGACGACGCTGCTCGTCACCGCGACCACGCCGAGCGGACCCATCGTCCCGCCGAGTGTGTCGAGCGTCCGACCGTCCTTCGTGCCGAGGCACCTGAGCACCACGGCGGCGATGCCGGCGACGATCGTCAAGGCCGAGACGACGCTCGTCAGCGGGTACCGACGGGCTGCCGGAACGAGCCGTCTCGGATGCGCCCACGCGAGGGCCGCGACCACCGCGCTCACCGCAGGCCCAGGTGCGCGATGACGCCGGGCATCCCCACACGCAGGGCGTAGCGGACGGTGTTCCAGTCGTGGGCGGAGCCCTCGGACACGAACAGCCGGGTCTGCATGCCGGCGGCTTCGGCAGCAGTGCGGAGCAACCCGGTCGAGACGGTGTACGGCCGGTCGTCGCTGCCGTAGGCGAACACCGTCAGGTGCCCGGGGTAGGGACCGTGCGCACGCATGATCGCCCGCGGTGCCGCTGCGGCGTACCGCGAGGCCGAGCCGCCGAACCCGTACCGGATGCTGTGCTGGACGGAGCCGTTCAGGGGTGCGAGCTCACTCGAGATGGCGAAGGTCGTGCCGAACACGCCGGGGTGTGCGGTGGAGAACTGCATGGCACACGTGGCTCCCTGCGAGAACCCGACGATGCCCCAGGCCGAGGGCGCTGCCCCGACGCGCAGGTGCTGCCGGATCCAGTTCGTGGTGTCGGTCATGATGTACGTCGCGGAGCGGCCGAGGGACGAGTCGACGCACATCGGGTTCCGGTCCGGCGCTCCGAGTTGGTCGGGTGCGACGACGATCGGGGCGAGTCCGTGGTGGGCCTCGGCGAACGCGTCCATCACCGCGCCGAGCCGACCGGCCTGGAACATGTCGCTCGGCTGCCCGGGTTGCCCGGCCAGGCTGATGAGGACCGGCAGGGTCGGTGGTCGCTCGGTCAGGGCGGCCGGCGGCAGGTACACCACCGCCGGCCGTGCGTGGAAGTGGGAGACGGTCGACGGGATGGCGACCGAGAGCACCTTCCCGCGTCGCGGCATGTCGGCGGGCGCCCGCCAGGTGGCCGGGTCGACCACCGGACTGGAGGCGCGTCCCACCCCCGTCTCGTGTCCCAGCGGACCCGACGGGTACGGATCGGTCGTCACGGCCTGCTCGATGGTGCGGTACGCCCCGAAGTCGACGTTGACGCCGAGGACGGCGGCCAGGGCCACCGCCACCGCCACGAGCACGCCGAGCACGCGGCGGAGCCAGCCGCCCTGAACGACCGTCACGACGAGCAGGCCGACACCGCCGAAGGCAAGGGCCACCCACATCCGGGTGATCGGGGTGAACGACACCCCGTACAGGTCCTGCACGTCCCCGAACCACCACACCGCGACCAGGCCGATCCCGGCGCCGACGGCCACGGCGCCGAGCCGCCAGAGCAGGCCCCGGACCGGATGGCGGGAGCGATGGCCGAACGCCGGCAGGAGCGCGGCGACGGTGAGGAGCCCCGCGGCGACGTCCACCGGGACGAGCACGGACGGTGCGACGACGGCGACGTGGAACAGGGGTCGGAGCAGATCGTGGAACATGGGGCCTCCCGGCGGACGGTGCAATCGTGGCGGCGGCCCGCTGCGAACGGGGCACCGAGGCGCTTCCGGTTCGCACAGTTCCCACCTGTGCGGCTCCCAGACGGCACTCGAACAACACCCAGTGAGGCGTACGGTGCGACGCTGCCGCGGGACCGCACGCTGGTACGCACCTAGGGTGAACGGGTGACGCACGACGGATCGGTACGGGCTGCTCTCGCGGCGGTCGCAGCGGACGGCTGGGGGGACGGTGGGCCACTCGTCGAACCCGGCGGCACGGCCTCACCACGTCGGGCCGCGGTCCTGATGCTCTTCGGCGCGCTCGACCACACGCCGAGCGACCGACCGGCGGCAGCGCCCGGCGTCCCGCGGGACCTCGACGTCCTGCTCCTCGCCCGGGCCACGACCCTGCGCGCGCACGCCGGCGAGGTCGCGTTCCCCGGCGGACGCATCGACCCCGGTGACGCGGACGCCGTCGCCGCCGCACTCCGCGAGGCACAGGAGGAGACGGGGCTCGACCCCGCCGGCGTCGAGGTGCTCGGCACCCTGCCGGCCGTGCCCCTGGCGTTCTCGAACCACCTGGTCCGACCCGTCATCGGCTGGTGGCGCGACCCCTCACCGATCCGCGTCGTCGACGAGCACGAGTCGGCTGCGGTGTTCCGCGTCCCCGTGGCCGACCTGCTCGACCCGGCGAACCGCGGCGTGACCGTGATCCGCCGCAGTGGTCAGGAGTGGCGCGGACCGGCGTTCACCATCGAGGCCGACGGGGACGAGCACCTGGTGTGGGGCTTCACCGCGATGCTGCTGGATGCGCTGTTCGACCGACTCGGCTGGACGGAACCGTGGGACCGCGAGCGGGAGATCCCACTGCCGAGCTGACGCGCCGGGTTCGCGTCAGCGCCTGTTCGCCCGGCGACGGAGCTCCTCGCGCACGACCTCGGCCTTCGCGAGCGCGCGGGGCGTCGTGATCACCGAGAACAGCAGGAACCCGACGAAGAACGCCACCCCGAACCACCACCAGGGCGTCGAGGTCAGGGCGAGCCAGAGCGCGAGCACGACCATCACCCCGAAGACGACCGGCCCGAACCACAGGCTCCGCCGCAACTGTCGGCGGTGCTCCTCGACCGTGGCGGACCATGTGGCGAGATCAGCATCCTCGGGCACCTCGCCGCGCTTCAGACCGCGCTGCACGTCCGTCAACTGCGTCGCGCCGCCGGCTCGCCGACGAGCCCGGCTGATCCAGACGCCGAAGAACGCCGTCATCGCAGCGGCGTAGAAGACCGTGCCGACCGCTCGCCCGAGCAAGGACATGTCTCGAGGGAAGACGAGCAGCCCGATCACGAACCACATCCCGCCCGCGAGCAGGAAGAGTACCGGCAACAACACGGGCATCGGGAGGGCTCGGAGACGGTGCACGACGAGATTCTGTCAGATCTGCGAGTACCGGTGCACCGCTCGGTCATGATGCGAGCACGGGCCGGACCGGGAACGACAACGGGTCGGCCCGCACCGCGTCGACCGCGTGGGCCACGGCCCCGATGACGACGATGTCGGCCCCGAGCGACGACGCCACGAGTTCGGGGACCGGGTCGAAGTGGCCCTTCGCCAGGAGGTCGCGGGCACGGTCGATCACGGCGACCGCGGGCTGGGCGATCGCGCCGGCGACCACCACGCGGTCGATGTCGAGCAGGCTCGCGAGCAGGATGCAGACCCGGGCCAGGCGGTCCCCCAGGCGGTCGACGATGGTGCGCGCGACCGGATCACCGCTCCGTGCGGCCTCGAACACCAGGGCGGCGTCGGCGGCGAGCGCGGCGTCCGCGGGGATGTGCCCGGCGGCGACGGCGTCGGCCACGAAGGTGCGGGCGACCGCGCCGATGCCGTCGGAGGAGCCGACACCCTCGACGAGTTCGAGCACCCGCATCTCCCCGGCACCACCGTGGGCACCGCGCAGCAGGACCCCGTCGACGACGAGGCCTGCGCCGAAGCGTTCGCCGGACAGCAGCGCCGCGAACGAGGCGTCACCCGAGGACGGCCGCTCGGCGAGCGCGGCGAGGTTTGCGTCGTTCTCGACGAGCACCCGCCCGTCCGGCACGGCGTCGGCGAACCCCGGGTTCATCCGGACCCAGAAGCCGCCGTCGTCGGGCGAGGCACCGGCGGCGTCGACCGGCGCCGGGATGCCCACGACCGTGACCAGGACCCGGGTGCGGTCGACGTCGGCCGAGGCGAGGGCGGCGGCCACGGTGTCGGCGAGGACCCCGAGTCGAACGGGCACGTCGAGGCCTGATTCTCCGAGCGACCCCTCGGCACGACCGAGCACCGTGCCGCGCAGGTCGGCGACGAAGGCCGTGACCCGGTGCTGGCCGGCGTCCACACCGACGACGACCCCGGCGACCGTGTCGAGCTCGTAGCGTCGGGCGGGGCGTCCCATCCGGTACTCCCCCGCGGCCCGCGCATCGTCGAGCTCGCGGAGCCAGCCGAGCCGCACGAGTTCCTCGGCCGCCCCGAGCACGGTCGACCGGGTCAGGCCGGTGGCGTCGATCGCCTCGGTCGCGGTGAACGCCGACGAGTCGAAGGCGTACGCGAGCAGCGTCTCTGCGCTCGTTCCACGGGGTGGCGGCATGTCGTGACCCTATCGCGCGACGAGTTCCTTGCGGAATTAGATTTTCTCGCTACATTTAGTTCCGCGGGCAGCATCGGAGCCGCTCGCGGGACGGAACGGCAGGGACGCCGGGTCCGGACGGACGGAGACGACGTGCAAGCACACGCCACCGCCAGGAGCGCAGCATCGGTCAGCCGACGCGGGTTCCTGCTGGGAGCGGGCGGCATCGGAGCGGGCCTCGCGCTCGCCGGATGCGCCCCGATCGGGTCCTCGAGCGCCAAGCCGGAGACCATCACGTTCTACGTGTCGAAGCCCGAGGTCATCGGCTACTTCGACGACGTCATCGCGCAGTTCCACCAGAGCCAGTCGAAGGTCCGGGTCGTGCGCGACTCGACCTCGAGCATGTCCGCGAACTTCGTGCGGAACCGGCCGCCGGACCTCGGCTGCTGGAACTACAACTTCTCGGTCGTGCCGTTCGTCGAGCACGGCGCGCTGACCGACCTGTCCGACCTGCCGCAGGCCGACACCATCAACCCCGACCTGTGGCCGCTCATGGAGCAGACCGCCGACTACCCCGGCCGGAAGAGCGCCCTGCCGTACTCGGTGACGGCGGCGTCGGTGATCTACAACAAGGCGCTCTTCGCGCAGCAGGGGCTCGAGGTCCCGACGACGTGGAGCGAGTTCGCCGACGTGTGCGAGCGCCTGACCAAGGCCGGGATCGCGCCGATCTACGGCACGTTCAAGGACAACTGGACGATCGCCCAGGGCATGTTCGACTACTCGATCGGCGGCATGATCGACACCCCGGCGACCTTCGAGGCACTCCGGCGCGAGGGCACGAACGTCGGCAAGGGATCCGCCGTCTCGTTCGAGCGCGACCTGCGGAAGCCGATGGAGCGCATGGTGCAGCTCCGCGCCTGGCACCAGGACGGCGCCGCGAGCCGCGGGTACGGCGACGGCAACCTCGCCTTCGCCCAGGGCAAGGCGGGCATGTACCTGCAGGGGCCGTGGGCCCTCGGCGAGATCGCCAAGACCACGAAGGACATGGACCTCGGCACCTTCCCGCTCCCCGTCACCGACGACCCGGCCGACCGCAAGGTCCGCGTGAACGTCGACCTGGCGCTCTGGATCCCGGAGGCGTCGCGCAAGCAGGAGGCTGCCCGCGAGTTCCTGTCGTTCCTGATGACCAAGCAGGTCAACGACAAGTACAACGCGGACAACAACGGCTTCGGGGTGCGCAAGGACGCTCCCCCGGCGTCGAACCCCGCCCTCCGCGGCATGCAGTCGTACTACGACGACGCAGCCTTCTACCTCGGCGCCTCGCAGCTCATCCCCGCCGAGATCCCGGTCGCGAACTACGCGCAGTCGATCGCCTTCGGCGGCGACCCGCAGCGCCAGCTCCGCACCCTCGACGCCGACTGGGCGCGTCTCGCGCTCCGCACGGCCGCGTAAGGAGACGCCCGAATGGCAACCACGACCACCGAATCCATCACGACGGCGGACCGCCGCCGCCGTGGCGGAGCCGCACCGGGCCTCCAGGCCGGACGACGGGACGGACGACGCAAGCCCCGCGTCGACCCGCTCTTCCTGGCGTTCCTGCTGCCCACCCTGGTGCTCTTCACGCTCGCCATCACGCTGCCGGCGGTGATGGGCATCGTGCTGAGCTTCACGAACTCCGTCGGCTTCGGCGAGTTCCGGTTCACCGGGCTCACCAACTACATCGCGGTGTTCTCCGACCCCGCGATCCTGCAGGCGTACCTGTTCACGCTCGGGTTCTCGCTCGTCACCGTGATCGTCGTGAACGCGATCGCGTTCCTGCTGGCCATCGCGCTGACGTCGAAGATCCGCGGCAAGATCGCGCTGCGTGCGGTGTTCGTGCTGCCGATGGTGATCTCGGGCATCGTCATCGCCTACGTGTTCTCGTTCCTGTTCGCGAACAGCCTGCCGGCCTTCGCCACCGCGATCGGCTTCGGGCCGCTCGAGCAGAGCATCCTGGCGAACCCCGACCTGGCCTGGCTGGCGATCGTGGTCGTCACCGCCTGGCAGGCGATCCCGTCGACGCTCCTCATCTACATCGCCGGCGTCCTCTCGATCCCCGGCGAGGTGTACGAGGCGGCAGCCCTCGACGGTGCCAGCGCGTGGCGGCAACTCGTCTCGATCACCGCGCCGCTGACGGCGGGCTACATCCTGATCAACCTGGTCATCGGGTTCAAGAACTTCCTGAACTCGTACGACATCATCGTCGGCCTGACCGACGGCGGCCCTGGCACCTCGACCACCAGTGTCGCGATGTCGATCTTCAAGGGCTTCAACGGCGGCGACTACGCCTACCAGATGGCGAACGCCACGATCTTCTTCGTCATCGCGGTCGTCATCGCCGTGATCCAGCTGCGGGCGACCCGCGGGAAGGCAGCGCTCTGATGTCCCTGCAAGCACCCCTGCGACCGGGGACCACCGCGACCGGCAGCATCCGTTCCGTCGACGCCGACCGGTCCTCCGGCTCGGGCAAGGCCGGCCGCGGTCGTTCGAACTGGCCCGTCACCGTCGTCCTCGTGCTGTGCGCGCTGTCGGTGCTCGTGCCGCTGTACGTCACCCTGACGATGGCGTTCAAGACCACCGGCCAGGCCGTGGACGGCAACGCGTTCTCGCTGCCGGCACCGTTCAGCGTCGACGGCTTCGTGCAGGCGTGGCAGCTGACCGACTTCCCGCGGGCGTTCGGGGTCTCGGTGTTCGTCGCCGCGATCACCGTCGTCGGCACGATCCTGCTCGCCTCGTTCACGGCCTACGCGATCGCCCGGAACTGGGACCGCCGACTGTTCCGCTGGTCGTTCTTCTACCTGCTCGCGGCGATGTTCCTGCCGTTCCCGGTGCTCGCACTGTCGCAGGTGAAGCTCACCGGACTCGCGCACCTGGACAACCCGCTCGGTGTCGCGATCCTGCACGTCATGTTCCAGCTGTCCTTCAGCGTGCTGCTCTTCACGGCCTTCCTGCGGTCGATCCCGGCGGAACTGGAGGAGAGTGCACGCATCGACGGTGCGAGCACGGGGCAGGTGTTCTGGCGACTCGTGTTCCCGCTGCTGGCACCGATGAGCGCCACCGTCGGCATCTTCGCGTTCCTCGCGTCCTGGAACGACTTCGTGATGCCGTCGCTGATCACCTCCGACCCGGCGCTGCAGACCCTGCCGGTGCTGCAGCAGATGTTCCAGACGCAGTTCAGCAACAACTACAACGTGTCGTTCGCCTCGTACCTGATGGCGATGGCCCCGGCGATCATCGTCTACCTGGTCACCCAGCGGTGGGTGATGGCCGGCGTGACGCAGGGCGCCATCAAGTGACCGACAACGCCGGTGCGCTCCCGACCGACACACACTTCTCGAACCCCTCGACCCAGGAAAGGCCCGACGTGACCGACACCCTCACCCAGCCCGCCACCACCTCGCACGACGAGACCTGGTGGCGCCAGGCCAGCGTCTACCAGATCTACCCCCGCTCGTTCGCCGACGCGAACGGCGACGGCATCGGCGACCTGCCCGGCATCACCGAGCGGGTGCCCTACCTGGCCTCGCTCGGCATCGAGGCCGTCTGGCTCAGCCCCTTCTACCCGTCCGCCCTGGCCGACGGCGGCTACGACGTCGACGACTACCGCGACGTCGACCCGCGCCTCGGCACCCTCGACGACTTCGACCGGATGGTCGAGGCACTGCACGCCGCCGGCATCCGGGTGATCGTCGACGTCGTCCCGAACCACACGAGCGACCGGCACGAGTGGTTCCGCGAGGCGCTCGCAGCGCCCAAGGGCTCCCCCGCCCGCGACCGCTACGTGTTCCGCGACGGCACGGGGCCGTCCGGCGAGGAAGCCCCCGCCGACTGGATCTCGATCTTCGGCGGCCCGGCCTGGACCGCCGTCGGCGACGGCCAGTGGTACCTCCACAGCTTCGCGAAGGAGCAGCCCGACCTGAACTGGGCGAACCGCGAGGTCCGCGACGACTTCCTGCGCACCCTGCGCTTCTGGTCCGACCGCGGGGTCGACGGGTTCCGCATCGACGTGGCCCACGGCCTGGCGAAGGACCTGGGCGAGACCCTGCCCACCTGGGCCGAGCTCGCCGAGATGCCGAAGGACGGCACGCACCCGCTCTGGGACCGTGACGACGTGCACGAGATCTACGCCGAGTGGCGGACGGTCTTCAACGAGTACACGCCGGCCCGCACCGCGGTCGCCGAGGCCTGGGTCCCAGCGCACCGCCGTGCCCGCTACGCCAGCGCCGAGGGACTCGGTCAGGCGTTCAACTTCGACCTGCTCGAGGCCGACTTCGACGCCGGCCAGTTCCGCACGATCATCGAGTTCAACCTCGGCCTCGCCGAGCAGTCCGGCTCGTCGACCACGTGGGTGTTCTCGAACCACGACGTCGTCCGGCACGCCACCCGCTACGCCCTGCCGCCCCGCGCCGGCGGCACCGACAAGCAGGGCAGCGCCTGGCTGCTCGCCGGTGGCTCGCAGGACGCGCTCGACCGGTCGCTCGGCCTCCGTCGCGCACAGGCCGCGACGCTGCTCGAGCTCGCCCTGCCCGGCTCCGCCTACCTGTACCAGGGCGAGGAGCTCGGTCTGCACGAGGTCGGCGACATCCCGGACGCCGACCGCCAGGACCCGGCGTTCTTCCGCAACCCGGGCGTCGACGTCGGTCGTGACGGCTGCCGCGTGCCGATCCCGTGGACGCGCACCGGCTCGTCGTTCGGCTTCGGTCCGGACGGCTCGCACCTGCCGCAGCCGGCGTGGTTCGCCGACTCCAGCGTCGAGGCCGAGGACGCCGACCCCGACTCCACGCTCAACCTGTACCGGAAGGCGCTCGGCCTGCGTGGCCAGCTGCAGTCCGAGGAACAGCTCGAGTGGATCGAGACCGGCCGCGACGACGTGCTCGCGTTCCGTCGGCCGAACGGCTGGACGAGCGTGACGGTCTTCGGCGACGAGCCCTTCGCGCTGCCGGCCGGCGAGCTGCTGCTCGCCTCGGCCCCGGTGGTCGACGGCGCCCTGTCGGGCGTCGGGACGGCCTGGTTGCGTTCCTGACGCGACCCGCGCCCTGGGTGCGACCGGATGACGGACGGGAGGCGCGGTGCCAGCTGGCACCGCGCCTCCCGTCCGCCTGTCGGGGCGTACCTGGGCGAAACGGGCATCCCCGGCGGAAACGGGCGTACCTGCCGGAACCGGGCGTACCGGGTCGAGGGTTCCGAGCAGGTACGCCCGTTCTCGCATCCCATCGCGGCCGTTCTGGGAAGGAAGTCCCGGTAGGGTCGCCGCATGAGCGGGGCGAGCATCAGCGTGCAGGACTTCGTGATGCGGTTCGGGGACCGCAACGTGGTCGACGGGCTGTCGTTCGACGTCGCCCCCGGGGAGACGTTCGGGCTGCTCGGCAGCAACGGCTCCGGCAAGACCACGACGATCCGGGCCCTGCTCGGCATCACCACCCCGACGGCGGGCACGCTGACGATCGACGGCCGTCCCTACCGACCGGCCACCGGCGGCATCGGCTACCTACCAGAAGAGCGCGGGCTGTACCGCAAGGAGTCCGTCATCGACGTGATGACCTACTTCGGGCGCCTGCGCGGGCTCCGCGGTGCCGAGGCGACCGCGTGGAGCATGGACTACCTGGCCCGGGTGGGGCTCGCCGACCGCGCGAAGCTGCGCGTCGACAAGCTGTCCGGCGGGCAGCAGCAGAAGGTGCAGCTCGGCATCACGATCATGGACCAGCCCCGGCTGCTCATCCTTGACGAACCGACCAAGGGCCTCGACCCGGTGAACCGGCGGCTCCTGCTCGACCTGGTCGACGAACGGAAGGCCGACGGCGCGACCGTGGTCCTCGTGACGCACCACATGGACGAGGTCGAGCGGCTCTGCGACCGCATCCTGCTGCTCAAGGACGGCCGGGCCGCCGCGTACGGATCGGTGCCCGACGTGCAGGACGCCTTCGGTGGCGCCGTCGCCCGTGTGGGGCTCGACGGTCCCGTGCCGAAGTCACCGCTGTACCGGCTCGCCCGCCACGAGGGGCACGTCGCCTACCTCGTCCCGACCCAGGCCGCCGCTCCGGACGGTGCGGACGTCCTGGCAGAACTGGTCGCGGCCGGGGTGCACGTCACCGCGTTCGAGATGCGCCGGATCCCGCTCGACGAGATCTTCGTGCAGGTCTACGGGCACGACGCCCTCGCTGCGGCGTCGACCGACGGGGCAGCGGCATGAGCAACCTCGGCACGGTCGTCCGGTTCGAGTTCGTCCGCGCGGTCAAGAAGCCCGCGTTCTGGATCGGCACCCTCGCGCTGCCGGTCGTCATCGTGGTCGTCTCGTTGCTCGTGGGCATCGGACAGGCAGCCGGCACCAACTCCGTGGTGTCCGGGTCGTCGGCCACGAAGACCCCGTTCCACTACGTCGACGAGTCCGGCCTGGTGTCGGAGTCCGTGGCCGCGAAGTGGGGTGGGACGCCGTCCACCGACGCCGCCGCCGACCGCGCAGCCGTTCGATCCGGTGACCTCGACGCCTTCATCGTGTTCCCGTCGTCGCCGTCCACGACGGCCATCCGGGTCGACGCCGCCGACCGCGGACTCTTCGCGAACGGGGTGTACTCGTCGCTGGCCGAGCGGGTGCTCGAGCAGAGCGTCGCCGCCTCGGTCGACGACCCCGAGACCGTGCAGCTGCTCCGCAGTCCGCCCGCCACCGACGTCACCACCTACGCGGACGGCCGGGTTGCCCCGGGCTGGCTGTCCGTCGTGCCGCCGTTCCTGTTCGTCGCCGCGTTCTTCGGGCTCGTCATCCTGCTCGCCGCCCGGATGGTCACCGTCGTGGTCGAGGAGAAGGAGAACCGGATCTCCGAGATGATCCTGACCACGGTGACCGCGGGCGACCTGATCCGCGGCAAGGTCATCGCGATGCTGCTCGTCGGCTTCGTGCAGGTCAGCGTGTTCGTCGTGCCCGGCCTGGTCGGGCTGCTCGTCGCCCTGCCGTTGGTGTCGTCGCAGCTCGGTGGGCTGACCGTCGACCCGTGGCGGATGGTCACCGGGGCGCTGCTGCTCGTCGGCGGGGTGCTGCTGGCGTCCGGGCTGTTCGTCGCCGTCGGAGCCGCCGTCCCGTCGATCAAGGACGCCTCGGCCCTGCAGTCGGCGGCGATCTTCGCGCTGATCATCCCCCTGTACGCGGCGTTCTTCGTGATGACGACACCGACGTCGCCCGTCGCGCAGTTCTTCACGTACTTCCCGACCTTCACGCCGATCACCGCGATGGTGCGGAACGCCGTCGGGGCCCTGACCGTGACGGAGTCGGTGGTCTGCATCGTCGAGGTGTTCGTCGTCGCCGGGCTGCTGCTGTGGTTCGCGGAGTACCTGTTCCGGCACTCGGTCGCGCAGTACGGGTCGAAGGTGACGGTGCGGCAGATGCTGTCGTGGACGCGGGGGCGGCGGGGCTGACCTCGTCGGTCGGTGCCGCACGACGTCAGACGCGGACGGGTGCCTCGTCGAGGTCCCACGACGGGACGGCGTGCCGCTTCCAGCCCTGGCGCAGGGTGTTCGCCGCGCGGTCGAACTCGACCAGGACGTCGATGTGCGGGCGGACCAGCATCTGGATCTGCAGCCCCTCGTAGACCGAGAGCAGCTGGGTCGCAGCCTGGTACGCGGGGATGCCGGCCTCTTCCGAGCCCTTGTCGAAGTCGCGCTGCAGCCCGACGGTCAACTGCTCGGCGTACTCCTCGAACCGCTTGCGGAACAGTTCGGCGAACCCTGACTCCGAGCTGGCCACGGTGATCAGCCCCGCGAGCACCCGGACGAGCCCGGGGTCGGCGACGTCCTCGGCCAGGGTCAGGCGGACGTGCTCGATCGTGCACGTCGGCGGGTTCTTCCGCCGGGTCCCCCGCAGCTGCGCCCACCGGTCGTAGGTGACCAGGAGCAGGGCGTGCCAGGTCGGGAACAGCCGCTCGACGGTCTCGAGCGGAATACCGGCCACCTCGGCGACGACCGCCGCGTCGACGGTGTCGAACGGGTGCAGCCGGTAGGCACGGATGGCCGCGCGCACCGTGCGCTCTGCGAGGGACTCGTCGTCCTCGACGCGTTCGCCGTGCAGGGGTTCCATCCGACCATTGCAGCGCATTCCGGGCCGTTTGTCTCGTCCCAGAGCGGGGGCCGTGCTCCGGGCCGCGTCAGCGCGTCGTGATCACGGCGGTCAGCCGACGGTGACGGGCGCCGCCGGCGGGCGGACCCGCTGGCGCATCCACACGAAGAACCCCGTCAGGGTGAAGACGCCGTAGAAGACGTACATCAACCCGGAGGCGTAGTACCCGGCCGAGAACAGCAGCGGCACGCCGACCAGGTCGACCGCCACCCAGATGAGCCAGAACTCGACCCACCCCTTCGCCATGCCGTACGTGGCGAGCAGCGATCCGACGAAGATCCACGCGTCGCTCCACACCGGCTCGTAGGACCCGAGCGCGCGGAAGACGGGGGTCAGCAGGGCGGTGCCGCCGACCATGCCGACGACGAGCAGCAGACGGGTCCGCCAGGAGGCCCAGCGCGGGTCGATCACGGTCGTCGCGTCCTCGGGGCGGTGCGTCCACCGGTACCAGCCGTAGATGCTCACGATGATGAACATGACCTGACGGCCGGCCTGCCCGAGCAGGTTGACGGGGTTCGGGGTGTCGAAGAGCGCGCCCATGAAGACGGTGAAGAGCAGGGCGTTGCCGACCAGTCCGACCGGCCAGGCCCAGACCTTCCGGCGCATGCCGCCGAGGGCGCTGAGCAGCCCGAAGACGTTGCCGATCACCTCGCGCCAGAGCACCGTCTGGTCGCCGATGACGATCTGCGCGTCGAACAACCAGCGCACGATGCCCATGGGCCCTCCTCGTTTCCGGACGGTGCAACGACGCGGTGCGTACCGGCATTCCTTCTGTGGGCGCTCTGCACACGCGGAGCGCACACCCAGAAACCGGGGTACAAAACATGTCCTCCCTAGCGGGGACAAAAATGACCCCTGTTCTGGGGCCCGGGTGAACGCCCGTTCTCGCTTGTCGGCACTTTGGGGGACAGGTAACGTCGACACCAGAGCGAGTCCAGCCCGCCCGAGCAGCAGCACATGCGCTCCGAGGCCCGGCGACCGCTCTCGGCACCGGTCAGCCGCGACCCCCTCCAACCACTGGGTCGATGACAACCTCCCCACCGGACACGACGCCCGAATGTCCCCGGTGGGCTTCAGCGTGCCCGGAGCACGCAGGAACGGATCCACCCCATGCACAAGATCGTCACCGGTGCCATCGCCGGCGCAGCAGGCGTCGCACTCCTCCTCGGCGGTGCGGGCACGTTCGCCCTCTGGAACGCCAGCGCCTCGAGCGCCGCGTCCGCCGTGAGCGCCGGCACCCTGACGCTGAGCGCCAACAACGACGGTGCCTGGACCGACATCACGAACGGTCGTTCCACCGCGATCGACCCGACGAAGGCCCTGATGGTCCCGGGCAACACGTTCCAGTTCACCCAGACGCTGAACATCGGTGCGACCGGCCAGGACCTCAAGGCGAACCTGACCTACGCCAACCAGAGCATCACCGGCGACGCCGCGCTGCTCGCCGCCACGACGAAGACGCTGGCCGTCACGTCGACGAGCGCCTCGGTCGTGCAGTCCTCGTCGAACACGAACACCTTCGTGGTCTCGCCGTCCTCGTCGACGTCGACCGTCAAGGTCGTCTTCACGGTGACGCTCCCCGCATCGGCGACCACTGGTCAGGGCGGCTCGATCAACCTCAGCGCGCTGGCCTTCACGCTGACCCAGACCGCGATCGGTTCCTGATCCCCCGATCGCACCCCACCGACCACGACGACCAGGAGCACGCACATGACCGCCACATCGCGGACGACGGGACGCCACCGCGCAGCCCGACGGTACCGCTGGGTGTGGCCGGTCGCGATCGCCCTGGTCGTCGCGGTCGGAACGGCGCTCCTCGGCGCCGGCGGCACGTACGCCCTCTGGAACGGGACCGCCAGCACTGCAGCCACCACGGTGCGCTCCGCCACGGCGACCGTCACCGTCGGCAGCACCACGGCGATGAACACCGCGGTCCTCGGGCCGGGCACGAGCACCACCGGCACCTTCACGGTGCGGAACACCGGCTCGGTCCCCCTGTCGATGCGCGTCACGACGACGGCCTCCAAGTCGTCCGTCGCGGCGGCGACCGGTGAGCTGACGCTCCACCTCGCGATGGTGTCCTCGGCCGCGAAGTGCGTGCCCGGGCTCACCGGCACGAGCGCGCGGCTCGCCACCTTCGACACCGGCACCGGGTCCTTCACCCTGCCGGCCGGGGGCAGCGGCATCGCCTGCCTCGAGATGGCCCTCGACGCCGACGCCCCGCAGAGCGTCGCCGGCGCCACCACCGACTTCACCCTCACCGTCACGGGAACGCAGGTCTCCGCATGAACCGCCGCCTCCGGCTCCTCGTCGCCGTGCTCCTCACCGCCGTGTTCGTCGGTGGCACCTCGAGCGCCGCGTGGGCACTGTGGAGCGCGTCGGGCACCACCGCGGCGAGTACCACGGTCGGCACGGTCGCGGCGTCCATCAGCGGCACGAGCGCCCTCACCACGGCGTTCTCGTCGAGCGTCACCTCGACGACGAAGCCGATCACCCTGACCGACTCGGGCACCCTCGCCGGCACCGCCACCACCACGGTCTCCGTCGTGTCCGGCAGCTCGACCGCGCTCGCCAAGGCCGTCACCGTCGTCGCCTGGCCGGTCGCCTCGACCGCGGGCTGCACCACGAGCACGGCCGTCGGCACCGGGTCCGTCACCGGCACCTGGGCGTCGCTGCCGAGCATGAGCGCGAAGCTCGCCGCCGGCGCCTCCGCCGTCTGGTGCACCCGCAGCACCCTGCAGTCATCGGCCCCGGCCGGCTCGACCGCCAAGGTGAACGTCAACCTCACCGTCACGAGCGGCACCTGGACCTCGGGCGTCGTCGCCGGCGGTTTCACCCTGACCACCCCGGCAGCGACCGTCGACACCACGCCCTCGCTGGTCTGCACGGACCACGGCGGTTGGTACGTCGAGATCCGGTGGGACGCCGCGAACCGGCCGATGGACACCTGGTACGGCGCGTTCGTCGGCTCGACCCCGGTCGGGCAGAAGGCGCAGGACTACTCCGCGTTCATCACGATCGCCCCGCCGGATGTCCCCGCGAGCGCCGGCACCGCTGGCACGCTGACCGTCACCGTCAAGGTGCTCGACAGCGCCGGCAACCCCACGAGCACCGTCGCGGGCACCGGCAAGGTCACGCTCTTCACGCAGGACAACGGGGCGGCGATCCGATGCGGCGCATGAGCACCCCCACCCCGCGCTCCGGCTGGCGCGCCGTCGTCCACGCCGTCGTGCTCGGTCTCAGTACCGGACTCCTGCTGCTCGTCGCGGCCCTGGCGGTCGTGCTGATCGTCGTGCCGAAGGCCACCGGCTCGATGCCACTCACCGTCCTGACGCAGTCGATGGAGCCGACACTGCCGCCGGGGACCCTGCTCGTGGTCCGTCCGACCCCGATCGACGACATCCGGGTCGGCGACGTCGTGACCTACCAGATCGTGTCCGGCCAGCCCGCGGTCGTCAGCCACCGCGTGGTCTCGGTGTCGTCGTCGTCCGACGGCGAGCGGACCTTCGTGCTCAAGGGCGACAACAACGCTGCGGCCGACCCGGCACCGGTCACCGCCGTGCAGATCCGCGGCGTGGTCTGGTACTCCGTGCCGGAGATCGGCATCGTCAACCAGGTCGTCAACGGGTCGCGGAGCTGGCTCATCCCCGCGGTCGCCGGCGTGCTCCTGACGTACGGGGCAGTGATGATGACCGCGGGCTTCGTGAGTGCCGCACGTCGTCGCCGCGCCGGCACCAGCCGCGCCGGCACCAGCCACGGACGCCGCAGCGCAGCGCACCACGTCGAGCGGACCACCACCGAGACGACGACCACCACCCGGTCTAGGCTCGGTGGACGTGACGGACGGAGTGCAGCGGGCGCGGGAGCTCCTCGACGCAGCGGCCCGACGGCTCCGCGCCGCGGACGTCCCGGACGAAGCACTCGGCGAGTACGTGCAGCCGAAGGCCGTCCTCGGGATCCGTCGTGACCCGACGATGCGACCCCTCGGCCGGGTGTGGCGGGTCGGAGCACTCCTGATCGGGTCGTCCCCCGAGACCGCCGGCCGTGTCTGGGCCACCGGGTCGATCACCCGTGTCACCGAACCCGGTCGGTCGCAGTACCAGTCGGTCTCCGCCGAGGTCCGTCGCGCCTACCGCGCCGCCGCCGCGAAGGGGCACTTCAGCGCCGGTGACACGGTGAACCACGGCGCCGTCCCGATCCCCGTCGACGACTCCCTGGTCGGCGCCGAGGGCGTGCTCGTCGTCATCGACGACGTGCCGTCGGTCCGGTGGTCCCCAACCGCCGGCGCCGCGGTCCCCCTCGCCGACTACCTGGACGACCGCGTCGGGCTGCTCGTCGATCCCCCGCGGGGCGCGACCGACTGAGGCTGCCACGGCCACGGAATCGCACGGTGCGGGGTTCGTCGTGCGGTGCCGGGTCACCCCACCCGTGCGAACTTGCCCGCCCCGTGCCCCGCCACGACCGCGCACCCAGCCACCTCCGCCGCCCCGACCCACGAACCCCGCACCGTGCGGCTGCGGGTGAGCCCCGAGTACGCGACCACGGAGCCGCACCGTGCCGGGTTCGTCGTGCGGTGCCGGTTCCTCGCGCATGCGCACGGTGCAGCGGCGGCAACTCCGTGCGCGTTCCCGCTCCCGGTGCGAGCTCGTGCCCAGAGCCACACCTGTCTCTTATACACATCT
>NZ_QKLH01000018.1:0-73854 GCF_003224215.1 Curtobacterium sp. MCLR17_043
GGGTGGAGGGGGTGGAGTGCGGGGCGTTCGACGTGAAGTGCGCGATGGTCTCGGCCGGCAGGGGCGGGACGTCGATGGGGATGGACCCGTTGCGGAGCGAGCGCGTGGCCAGCGCGCCGGCGGCGACCGCGGCACGGGCCGCGATCGGGGAGAGCTCCGACGGTTCGCCGAACGCGACGGACCGCAGGAACTCGGTCATGGTGAGCAGGTCGGCGTCGGCGTGCCCGTCCTGGACGCCGTCGATCGGGTACTCGCGGTCCCCCGTGGTGTCCCAGCCCCGGCGGTGCGTCCAGACCTTCACGACGCCACCACCGGTGTCGCCGATGTTCTCGAGGCGCCCCTCGGTGCCGATGACGGTGTAGTTCCGCCAGTAGTCCGGGGTGAAGTGGCACTGCTCGTAGCTGGCCTGCACCCCGTTGTCGAGCGTCATCATCACCATCGAGACGTCCTCGACGTCGACGACGGGGTTCAGCCCGGTCTGGGCGAGCGGCGGCCAGTTGTCGTGGGAGAACCAGTCCCCCATGAGCTCGCCGCTGCGGTCGCGCCGGTCGGTGACGTCGCCGTAGACCGACAGCGAGCCCATCCCGACGACCCGGGCGGTGTCACCCCCGCCGAGCGCGTGGATGACGTCGAGGTCGTGGCTCGCCTTCTGCAGGAGCAGGGAGTTCACCTTGCTGCGGTCGGCGTGCCAGTCCTTGAAGTAGTAGTCACCGCCGTTGCCGACGAAGTGCCGGCACCAGACGGCCTTGACCTGACCGATCTCGCCGCGGTCGACGATCTCGCGCATCAGGCGGACGACGGCGGCGTGCCGGAAGTTGTGCCCGACGTACAGCGGCGTCCCGGTCTCCGCCGCGGTGTTCAGGACGGCGTCGGCGTCCTCGACCGTGATGGCCAGCGGCTTCTCGAGGTAGACGGCGATGCCCGCGCGGAGCAGGTCGATCGCGATCTCGGCGTGGGTCCAGTCCGGCGTGGTGACGATGGCCGCGTCGACGTGACCGGTGAGGTCACGGTGGTGTTCCACCACCAGGGCGTCCGGGTACTCGTCGTGCCCGCGCCGCCGACCGGCCGCGGTGACGTCCGCCACGGCCACGACCCGTGCCTGCAGCGCCGCGTCGTCGGCCGTTGCCTCGGCCACGTGGCGGGCGATGGCGGACCGCTGGCCCATCCCGATCACCGCGACGCGGAGTCCTGCGTTGTCAGCGCCCATGCTCACAGCTCCCTTGCGTGAATGTGACGCCCATGATGCCGAATCGATCATGAATGCACAATAGGCGCTCACGGATCGCTCACGCATCCGTGCCGGGGAGGGTTTTACACGATCGAAACGTCCGGACCGTTCCGGGGTGGCCGCAGGGGGTGCTCAGTCGGCGACGACGAGCTCCACGCCGGCGCTGGCCAGGTCAGCAGCGAACGAGGCAGGCACCGGCTGGTCGGTGACCAGGACGTCGATGCGGTCGAGCGGGCAGATCCGGGCGAAGGTCGACCGTTCGATCTTGGTCGAGTCGGCGACCACGACGACGCGTCGTCCGACCGAGGCGAAGTGGCGGCTGACCTCGGCCTCGCCCTCGTGCATGGTGGTCGCGCCGTACTGGCCGGTGAGACCGTCGACGCCGAGCACCACGAGGTCGAGGGCGAACTCGTCGAGGGTGTCCCGGACGAGCGGCCCGACGAGCTCGTAGGACTGCCGCCGCGCCACTCCACCGGTGACCACGATCTTCACGTTGGCGCGGACGGACAGCTCGTACCCGACGTTCAGCGCGTTCGTCACGATCGTGATGCCGAACTCGCCGTCGGCGCGGATGAACCGCTCGCTCTTGCCGAGTTCACGCGCGACCTCGGTCGTGGTCGTCCCGCCGTTGAGGCCGACGGTCTCCCCCGGCTGCACCAGTCGGGCGGCCGCGCGGGCGATCGCCGTCTTCGCCTCGGCCTGCCGGGCGATCTTGTACTGCAGCGGGAGCTCGTACCCGGCCCCGAGTGCTGCCGCTCCCCCGTGCGTGCGCGTGACGAGCCGCTGGTCGGCGAGGGTCGCGAGGTCACGGCGAGCCGTCGCGGCGGAGATCCCGAGCAGCTCCCCGATCTCGGCGATCGACACGTTGCCGCGTTCGCTCACCAGTTCGAGCAGGGCGTTCAGCCGCTGTTGGGGGGTCATGACGGTCATCCTACGGCGTCACCACCGTCCCCCGGTGATCGGAAATGACGTTTTCCCCTTCCCTTGCGCACGATCGCTCGCTACGCTTCCTGATCATCGATCACCCGGATCGATCCGGACCCGGAAGGCTCCCATGACCGACACCTTCGTGAGCGCTGAACTGGCCTCGCAGCCGGAGACCTGGCGTGCAGCCGCCGCGCTCCTGCCGACCTTCGCCGACGCGCTCCCCCAGCCGGGCGAACGCGTGGCCGTGATCGGCTGCGGCACGAGCTGGTTCATCGCCATGAGCTACGCCGTCGCCCGTGAGCAGGCGGGCCTCGGTGTGACCGATGCCTTCGCCGGATCCGAGTACCCCGCGTCCCGCGAGTACGACCGCGTGCTCATGATCAGCCGCTCGGGCACGACGACCGAGATCGTCGACCTGCTGCAGGCCCTGCCGTCGCAGCGGACCGTCCTGATCACGGCCGTCGCCGACAGCCCTGCCGCGGCCGTCGCCGACCAGGTGATCGCCCTGCCCTTCGCCGACGAGCGCTCGGTCGTCCAGACCCGCTTCGCCACCACGACGCTCGCACTGCTGCGGGCGTCCATCGGTGACGACGTCGACGCGCTCGCAGCCCAGGCCGAGACCGCGCTGACGGTGCCGATCGACGACCTGCTCGACGCCGAGCAGGTCTCGTTCGTCGGTCGTGGGGCCGCAGTCGGCCTGACGTTCGAAGCCGCGCTCAAGACGCGTGAGGCCGCGCAGTTCTGGGCTGAGTCCTACCCGGCGATGGACTACCGGCACGGTCCCATCGCGATCGCCCAGCCCGGCCGGCTCGTCTGGTCGCTCGGCACGGCACCCGAGGGCCTGGCCGACGAGGTCGCCACCACCGGCGCCCGCTTCGTCCAGCACGACCTCGACCCGATCGCCGGACTCGTCGTGGTGCACCGGTTCGCCGTCGCCCTGGCCGAGGGACGCGGGCTCGACCCGGACAACCCCCGGTCGCTCACCCGGTCGGTCATCCTCACCTGATGGGTGGCGCAGGCGCGGTGCTCGGGGTCGACGTCGGCGGCACGGGCATCAAGACCCGGCTGACGACGGCCGACGGACTCGTCCTCGACGAGACTCGGGTACCGACGCCGCGCGACGACCCGGGCGCCGAGCGCCTCGCCGCCGTCGTCGCCGAACTGGCCGCACAGGCCACCCGACGGGCGCCGCTCGGAGCCATCGGGGTGGTGACCCCCGGCGTCGTCGACGAGACCCGCGGCACCGTGGACCTGTCCGTCAACCTCGGGTGGCGCGACGTCCCGGTGCGTGACCTCGTCCGTGCCGAGCTCCTGCGTCACGGGATCGACGTGCCGCTCGCCTTCGGCCACGACGTCCGCGCCGGCGCCCTGGCCGAGGTCCGGGCCGGTGACCCGGCGCTCTCGCGGGGGTCGGTCTCGTTCGTGCCGGTCGGCACCGGGCTCGCGAGCGCCCTGGTGGTCGACGGCGTCGTCGTGTCCGGCGGTGGCTGGGCGGGGGAGATCGGGCAGGTCCGCATCCAGACCGGTCCGCACGCGGGCCACCGCGTCGAGGAGATCGCGTCCGCCGGGGGAGTCGCACGTCGTTCCGGCGCGCCGTCCGCTCACGCCGCCATGCTCCTGGTCCGCCAGGGCGACCCCGCTGCCCGTGCGGTCTGGGACGACTGCGTCGCGGTCCTGGCCGACGCGCTCGCCTGGACGACCGCGGTCGCCGGGGTCCACACCATCATCGTCGGCGGGGGACTCGCCGAGTCGGGGCCGCTGCTGCTCGACCCGCTGCGCGACGCCGTCACGGAGCGCCTGCAGGGCGTCCGTGTCCCCGTCGTCGTCCCCGCCCGGCACGGCGACGCAGCCGGCGCCATCGGAGCGGGGATCCTCGCACGCGCGCTGCTCGAGACCGAGACCGGGGTCCTGCTGTGACCACCCTCGTCCGGGCCCATCGCATCGTCACGGCCCAGGCAGACCTGCACGACGGCTGGCTCGTCATCGGTGACGACGACACCGTGCTGGCGACCGGCACCGGGTCCCCGATGCGCACGGACACCGCCGTCACCGTCGACGGCGCAGTCGTGCCCGGGTTCGTCGACCTGCACGCCCACGGCGCGCTCGGGCACGACTTCGCCGGGTGCTCCGCCGAGGACGCCCGTGCCGCCGCTGGGCACCACCGGTCACGGGGCACGAGCACCCTGGTCGGGTCCATCGCCACGGGCGAGCGCGCGGACACCGTGGCGGCCCTCACCCGGCTCCGGCCGCTCGTCGCCGACGGCACGCTCGCCGGACTGCACCTGGAGGGGCCGTGGCTCGCGCCGGCCCGTCGCGGGGCGCACCGCGTCGACCTGCTGCACGCCCCGGACCCCGCCGAGGTCGACGCCTACTGCGACGCCGCGGGTGGCGCGATGCGGATCGTCACGCTCGCGCCGGAGCTCCCGGGTGCACTCGACGCCGTCGCCCGTTTCGTCGACGCCGGGGTCGTCGTCGCCGTCGGCCACACCGACGCCACCGCCGAGCAGACCCGCCGCGCGGTCGACGCCGGGGCCTCGCTCGTCACCCACCTGTTCAACGGGATGCCCCCGCTGCACCACCGTGCGCCCGGGCCGGTCGGGGTTGCGCTCTCCGACGACCGTGTGCTGCTCGAGTGCATCGTCGACGGCCACCACTTGGACCCGGTCGCCGTCGAGATCGTCCAGCGCAGCGCTCCGAGCCGGATGGTCCTGGTCTCCGACGCCATGGCGGCGACGGGCTGCCCCGACGGGGCGTACACGGTGGCCGGATCGGCGGTGACCGTCCGCGACGGGCTCGCCGTGCTCGCCGACGGTTCGTCGCTGGCGGGCAGCACGATCACGGTCGCCGACGCCGTCCGCCGCCTGCTCGACGCCGGGACCGACCTGCCCGAGGTCGTCGCGGCGTCCGCGGGGCGTGCCGCACGCCTGCTCGGGGCTCCGGCACCGCTCAGCGTGGGCGCCCCCGCCGACCTGGTCGTGCTCGACCCGGAGCGCGGCAGCGTCCGAGCCCTGCCGACGGCGGTGGTCGCATGATCCTCGTCGTCACCCCGAACCCTGCCGTCGACGTGACCTACCGGGTCGCCGAACAGCGCATCGGCGAGACCCAGCGCGTGCTCGAGGTCCAGCGGCGCCCGGGCGGCAAGGGCCTGAACGTCGGACGGGTCCTCGCCGCCACCGGTGTCCCGACCCACGCCGTGGTGCCCCTCGGCGGCGACGGCGGGCACTGGATCGCCCACGCCCTCGACGACCTCGGACTCGCCCACACCGACGTCGCTGTCCAAGGCGAGACCCGCACGACCGTGACGGTGGTGGACGACCTCGCCCACCCGACGATGTTCGGCGAGCCCGGACCCGTGCTCAGCCCCGACGAGTGGGACACCGTCACCAGCGCGGTCGAGCAACTGCTCGACGACGGCGTCGCCGGCGGCACCCGCGGTGCCGCCGGCGCCCCGGCCGCCGCGGCCCTGGTCGTGTCGGGCTCACTGCCCCGCGACACCGACCCCACGGTCGTCGCCCGCTGGGTCACCACCGCCCGCCGCCGCGGTGCGCTCTCCGTGGTCGACTGCTCGGGCACCGCGCTGCTGGCTGCCGCGTCGGCCGGGGCGACGGTCTGCAAGCCAAACCGCGAGGAACTGCTCGAGGCCACGGGCACGGACGACGAGCGCTCGGGGGCACTCCGGCTCCTCGGACTCGGCGCGACGGTCGTCGTGGTCTCTCGCGGCTCCGACGGCATCGCCGCCCACACCACCGAGCACGTGCTCGAGGTGCCGGCGGTCCCCGGGGTCTCGGGTAACCCCACCGGCGCCGGCGACGCAGCCACCGCCGGACTCGTCGGTGTCCTGGTCGATGTCCTCGTCGGTGCTGGCCTCTCCGCGCCCGACGGCAGCGTCCCGGCCCCCGACGACGCCACCCTGTTCCGAGCCCTCCGCTCCGCCGCTGCACACGGGGCCGCCGCCGTCCTCCAGCCGGTGGCCGGCGTGGTCGACCCGGCAGACGTCGACCGCTTCCTGTCCACCCCGCCCGCTCCCGCCCACGACCGAACGAGGACCCCCGCATGATCACCGACCTCGCCCTCACCGGCCTGCTCGACACCGCCCGCACGGCTCGCCGCGGGGTCGGTGCGTTCAACGTGGTGCTGCTGGAGCACGCCGAGGCGATCGTCTCCGGCGCCGAGCTGGCCGCTCTGCCGGTGATCCTGCAGATCAGCGAGAACTGCGTCCGGTACCACGGTGGCCTCGCACCGATCACGACCGCGACCCAGGCGGTCGCACGTGCCGCCGACGTCGAGGTCCTCGTGCACCTCGACCACATCGAGGACCCGGAGCTGGTGGTGGCCGGTGTCGACCTGGGCGTCGACTCGGTCATGTACGACGGCTCACACCTGGACTTCGCCGCCAACGTGGCAGTGACCCGCGAACTCGCTGCCCGGTGTCACGCCGCGGGCGTCGCGATCGAGGCCGAGCTCGGCGAGGTCGGCGGCAAGGACGGTGTGCACGCGCCCGGCGTCCGCACCGATCCGACCGACGCCGCCGCGTTCGTGGCCGACACCGGGGTCGATGCCCTGGCGGTCGCGGTGGGGACCTCGCACGCGATGCAGACCCGCGAGGCGTCGGTGGACCGTGACCTGGTCGAGCGCCTCCGTGCCGCGGTGCCGGTGCCGCTCGTGCTGCACGGGTCCTCGGGCCTGTCCGACGACGAACTCCGTGGCGCCGTGCACGCGGGGATGACGAAGATCAACATCTCGACGCACCTGAACGGCCTGTTCACCCGTGCGCTCCGTACCGTGCTCGATGAGCGGCCGGACGTCGTCGACCCGCGCAAGTACGTGTCGGCGGGCCGGGACGCCATCGCCACCGAGACGGCACGGCTGCTGACGCTCCTGCACGCCTGACGCGCGAGCGGGCGCGAGCTGGCGCTCAGCAGAGCGGGACGTTCACCGCGAGCCCGCCCATCGCGGTCTCCTTGTACTTCGACGACATGTCCGCCCCGGTCTGCCGCATCGTCTCGACGACCTGGTCGAGCGACACGTGGTGCACCCCGTCGCCGCGCAGGGCCATCCGGGCGGCGTTGATCGCCTTGTTCGCCGCGATCGCGTTCCGCTCGATGCACGGGATCTGCACCAGGCCGCCGATCGGGTCGCAGGTCAGCCCGAGGTTGTGCTCCATCGCGATCTCGGCGGCGTTCTCGACCTGCTCCGGCGTGCCCCCGAGGACCTCGGCGAGCCCCGCAGCCGCCATCGACGCCGCCGAACCGACCTCGCCCTGGCAGCCGACCTCGGCGCCGGAGATCGACGCCCGTTCCTTGTAGATCGACCCGATCGCCCCGGCGGTGAGCAGGAACCGCACGACGGCGTCGTCCCGTTCGGCGGCGGGGGCCTCGGCGACCGCGGGCACGTAGGTGAGCGCGTAGTACAGGACCGCGGGGATGATGCCGGCTGCGCCGTTCGTCGGGGCGGTGACGACACGTCCGCCGGTGGCGTTCTCCTCGTTGACCGCCATGGCCACGAGGTTCACCCACTCCATCGCGAAGAGCGGGTCGTGGTCGGGGTCCTCGCGGGTGAGCTGCTCGTGCCAGGTGGCGGCGCGACGACGGACGTCGAGTCCCCCGGGCAGGCACCCGCCCCGGCGGACGGATCGGTCGACGCACGACTCCATCACGCCGTGGATGCCCAGCAGTCCGGACCGGATCTCGGCGTCCGTCCGGGTGACGGCCTCGTTCGCCAGGGCGACGCCGCTGATCGGCAGGCCGGAACCGGCACACGCGGCGAGCAGCTCGGCGCCGCTCGAGAACGGGTACGGCACGGCGTCGTCGACCGGGATCGCGGCACCGGCGACGGCAGCGGATGCGTCGGCCGCGGGCTCCGCCGCCTCGTCCCGTGCGATGAACCCGCCACCGATCGAGTAGTAGGTCTCGTCGGCCAGGTCGGTCCCGTCGGCGTCACGGGCACGCAGCCGCATGGCGTTCGGGTGCCGGGGCAGCATCGTCAGGGGGTGCAGGACGATGTCGGCGAGGCGGAACGGCACGCTCGCACCGCCATCGAGGCGCAGGACACCGTCGCGTTCCACGGCGTCGAGCGCGAGGACCATGGCATCGGGGTCGACGGTCTCCGGGTGTGACCCCATGAGCCCGGCGACGACGGCACCGAGCGTGCCGTGGCCCTGCCCGGTCGACGCGAGGGACCCGTACAGGTCGACCACCACGGACGCCACGGGCAGGCCACGGACGAGGGTGGCGAACTCGGCACCGGCCCGCATCGGGCCGACGGTGTGCGAGCTCGAGGGGCCGACACCGACGCTGAACAGATCGAAGGCGGAGACCGGCACGCCGCCACACTAACCCGTCCGGACGGACCGGTGCTCAGCGCCGCGACCCCGGAGCCGTCAGCGCCGCCGACCACCCTCGGGCGGCATCACGAACCACAGCACGACGTACGCGATCCACAGCGGCCCGGGGAAGAAGCTCAGGATGACCCAGACCACCCGGACCAGGGTGCGGGACAGGTTGAAGCGATCGGCGAGACCGGCGCAGACGCCGGCCAGCAGACGACCGTTGCGGGGACGGGAGAGTGTGCTCATACCGACGACGCTACGCAACGCCGCCGGTCGAGCGCATCCGGGACGCACCCCGAGCGTGGTGGGGGAAACCCCCGGACCGGCCCTGAGCGGCCCTGGGATCAGGGGATGAGGACGATCTTGCCGCGGGTGTGGCCCTGCTCGAGCTCCTCGAAGGCGTCCTGCACGCGGTCGAGCGGGTAGGTCGCGGCGATCGGCACCTCGATGGCGCCGTTCGCCACCTCGAGGGCGAGCGCGCCGAGGATCTCCGGGTCGGCGGTGTCCGCGCTGCCCGAGGCCTTCGCCCCGACCTCGGCGGCCTCGTCGAACGCGATGATCGTCTCGATGCGGTCGACCGGCACCCCGAGGGCGATGCCGAGCCGGACGTACTCGGCGCCGTGGGTGTCGATCACGGCGTCGATGCCGTTGGTCGCGAGTTCGGTGATGCGCTCCTGCAGCCCGTCGCCGTACGCGACCGGCCGTGCACGCTTGGAGCGGAGCCACTCGTGGTTCGCCTCGGAGGCGACGGCGATGACGTCGATGCCCTCGTTCGCGAGGAGCTGGGTGACGAAGCCGCCGACCCCGCCGGCGGCGCCGGACACCACGACGGTCTCGCCCGGACGCGGGTCGACCGCACGGACGGCTGCGGCTGCGGTGGTCGCGATGACGTCGAGGCCACCCGCCACGGTCCAGTCGAGCAGGCGTGGCTTCTGGACGACCTGGACGGCCGGCACGGAGACGTACTCGGCCTGGCTGGCGCGGTCCCACGACCAGCCGATCACCTCTTCGCCCTCGTCGACGCCGTCCACCTCGGCCCCGACGGCCACCACGATGCCGGCGAAGTCGGTGCCCTGCCCGGACGGCAGATCGCCGCCGAACGCACCCTGGCGGATGGCGGACTCACCGGGGTTGATGCCCGCGGCGCGGACGCGGACGAGCACCCGCCCGGGCGTCACCTCGGGAACGGGCACCTCGGCGACGTGCAGGACCGATCGGTCACCCCACTCGTCGAAGCGGACAGCGCGCATGGTCTCCGGGATCTCAGTCATCGGAACCGACGCTACCCCGGCGCGCGGCACCCGGTCTGCGTGGACCGCTCCATCCCTGCGAGGACGCGAAAGGGAGAGGGTGCGAGACTGGGGGCATGCCCATCCTGAACAAGGACATGCAGGTCTGCATGTCGCTGGCCGCGCGCCCGAGCAACATCGGCACCCGGTTCCACAACTTCCTGTACGACGAGCTCGGCCTCAACTTCCTGTACAAGGCGTTCACCACGACCGATCTGCCCGGCGCCGTCGTCGGCATCCGCGCGCTCGGGATCCGCGGCTGCTCGGTGTCGATGCCATTCAAGGAGGCGATCATCCCGCTGGTCGACCACATCGAGGACTCCGCCGCCGCGATCCAGTCGGTCAACACGGTCGTGAACGACGACGGCGTGCTCACCGCGTCGAACACCGACTACGAGGCGATCGCCGCCCTGCTCGGGTCGCACCAGGTCGACCCGGCTTCGCGGGTGCTGCTCCGCGGCTCGGGCGGCATGGCCAAGGCCGTCACGGCGGCGTTCCGCGGCGCCGGCTTCGACCGGTTGACGGTCGTCGCCCGCAACGAGCAGACCGGCCCGGCCCTGGCGTCGCAGTACGGCTACGAGTGGGTCGCCGACGAGCGCGAGGCGGGGGAGACCGACCTGGTCGTCAACGTCACCCCGCTCGGCATGCGCGGCGACCAGCAGGACGCACTCGCCTTCGCGCCGGAACGGATCGAGGCGGCGCACACCGTCTTCGACGTGGTCGCGTTCCCGTCGGAGACCCCGCTCGTGCGGGCGGGCCGCGACGCCGGCAAGCACGTCATCACCGGCGCCGAGGTCATCGCCCTGCAGGCGGCCCGTCAGTTCGAGCGGTACACGGGCGTCGCCCTGACCGACGACCAGGTGGCGCGGGCCAGCGAGTTCTCGCGCGCCGAGTAGTCGACGCACCCACAGGGCGGACGGGAGGTGGGCCCCACCCGCCGGTTCCGGCGTGACGCGCCAGCGGCACGACGGCCGCGACGGGAGGCCCGTGGCGACGCCGCCACGGGCCTCCCGTCCGTCTCGTGGGCCGTCTCAGGCGTTCGCCGCGCGCCCGACGGCCACCCACTCGAGCCGGCGGAGCGTCTCGCGGTTGCGGATCCAGATGAGCGGCTGCATGAGGAAGTCGGGCACGTAGGAGCCCGGTCCGGCCACGGCGTTCTCGGTGATCGTGACCTTGCTGCCGTGCCGGTGCGGTTCGACCGTCAGTTCGACGCGGGCCTCGCCGATGGGCCAGCCCTTCGGCTGGATGACCATGCGGTGCGGCGGCTCCCACACCAGCGACGTCGTGACGTCGTTGATGACGATCGGCCACGCACCGAACGAGTGGTGCAGGTGGGTGCCGACCTGCGGCCAGCCGGACTCCTCCTTGCGCATGCGCGAGGCGCCGACCACCCAGGTCGTGTAGAGCCACCCGTCGCCGAGCACGTCGAAGACGGCTTCGGGACGGCAGTGCAGGATGCGGACGTTCTTCGCCATGGTGATCAGCCTTCCGGGGTGAGGTCGACGTCCTCCGGCAGGCCGAAGGTGTGCCGGAGTGCGCTCTTCGCCGCGTGCCAACCGGCCATGCCGTGCACGCCGGGGCCCGGCGCGGACGACTCGGAGCACAGGTACATGCCGCCGCCCATCCGCCACGGGTCGCTGGACAGGACGGGGCGCTTGACGAGCTGCCAGAAGCTCGCGGCACCGGCGGCGATGTCGCCACCGACGTAGTTCGGGTTGTACTCGCCCATCTGCACGGCGGTGCGGGAGCTCGACGACAGGATCGTGTCGCGGAACCCCGGCGCGAACCGCTCGATCTGGCGGGTGACGGCCTCGGTCGGGTCGACGTCCGACCCCGCGGGGACGTGCGCGTAGGCCCAGAAGACGTGCTTGCCCTTCGGGGCGCGGGTGGGGTCCACCACCGTCGGCTCCGCGCCGAGCACGTACGGGCGCTCGGCGTGCTGGCCGTTCGCGACGGCACGTTCGGCGGCCGCGATCTCCTGGCGGGTCCCACCGATGTGCACGGTCCCGGCCTTCCGCAGCGACTCGTTGGTCCACGGCACCGGGTCGGACAGCGCGAAGTCGACCTTCGCTGCCGCGTTGCCGAACCGGAAGCGACGCAGCGCCCCACGCTTCGGCGTCGGGATCTGCTTGCCCGCGATCCGGAGCATGCCGGGCACGCTCGTGTCGAACAGCACCGCCTTCGCCGGGGTGAGGTCACCGAGCGACCGGACCTCCTGCCCCGTGACGATGCGGCCGCCGTGCGCGACGAGGTCCGCGGCGAGCGCATCGACGATCGCCTGGCTGCCCCCGATCGGCACCGGCCAGCCGCGGGCGTGCGCGTAGGAGCCGAGCGACAGGGCCGCCGCCGCGGTGGACAGGGACGGCAGGTGCTGGATCGAGTGCGCCGCGACGCCGGACACCATCGCCGGGGCGGCCTCGCCGCGGAAGCGCAGGTTCCACGCGGCGGTGCCCTGCTCGAGCGCCCGCAGGCCGAAGCGCAGGACGGTCAGGGGGTGCCGCGGCACGTGCAGCAGCGCGTCGGTCGCGAAGTCGGCGACCTGGTCGGCGTTCTCCGCCAGCGGGGCCATCAGCTGCTTGAAGGCCGGCCCGTCCACCCCGAGCTCGGCGGCGGTGCGGTCGAGGTCCTGGTAGGCGATGCCGGCGCGCCCGCCGTCGAGCGGGTGGCCGTACTGCACCTCGGGCAGGCGGAGCTCGATGCGCTCCTCCATCCGGAACAGCCGGAAGAACTCGGACTGCAGGGCCATCGGGTGCACGGCGGAGCAGACGTCGTGCAGGAAGCCGGGCAGGGTGAGCTCGGCCGTGCGGGCGCCGCCGCCGATCGTGTCGTTCCGTTCGACGACCTCGACCGACAGTCCGGCGCGTGCGAGCGTCACCGCTGCCGCGAGCCCGTTCGGTCCCGCTCCGACGACCACCGCATCAACCATGCACCGAGCCTAGGGACTCGTGACTGCGTGTGGTGTCGGTCAGATCACCGAGGCGCCTGTCGACACCGCCACTCGCTTCCGATCCAGGACGTCGTCGATACGGTGCGCACCGGTGATGAACGCTGCTGCGTCGGGGTCGATCGCTCGGGCGATCGCGACGATGTCGTCGCGGATGGCCGGCAACGGCGCATTGTGGATCGGTTCGTGGTGGGCGAGCCGGTTCCGGAATCTCCGCACGGCATCGAGTCGCCGGTGCAGCTGCTTGCGTCGGACCGCCCCCAGGCCGGGGAACGCGTGCACGAGCCGGGGCTGCCAGAGCGTCGTCTCGTAGCTCCAGATCGGGTCTCGGGGGATCCCCGCATCGGTGAGGCCGACCCAGAAACCGAAGCTCGTCGCGGCGACCACCTGATCCGGTTCGGGATCGGTGAAGCCCCGTCGCCGCAGGGTTCGAGTTGCGTCGTCGACCGCTCGGCGTTCGCGGTCCAGCAGGTGGACAGCGGAGTCGTTCCACCAGTCGTCACGACGGCCCCGGCGGAGTTCGTCGTGGAGAGCATTCCGGACGAACACTTCGAGGCAACCGACGGGACCCCAGAACGCCGACGCGATTTCTGAGTTCCAGGCGTAGAGCCGGGCGGCGAGGTCGGTACGGCCGTCGTAGCGAGCCGTGTACCGGTCGAAGCGCGCTGCGCTGAGCAGCCTCGGGAGCGCCTGCAGCGTGGCTGGATCGATCATCGCGCCCCTCGTCGCACCCCTCTGAGACAGCAATCGCCCCAGGAGTCCGGCGAGCCGAATGGTCCTGGGGCGTTACTCGATGAGCCTATCGAAGACGGGCCGGTATATCAAGTACCGGTCAGGTGCGCGAGGTGTCGGGGTCGGCCGGGTCCGACTCGTCCTGGTCACCATCGGCGTCGTCGGGTTCGTCGGCGTCGACCGGGGTCGATCCGACGGGGTGCTCGGCGAGCAACTCGGCGAAGTCCTCGTCGAGCATCTGCTGCAGCCGGTCGTCACGGCCGATCTCGTAGTCGTCCGCCGGGCGCTGCGCCCAACCGAGGCGTCCGACGACGGTGGTGCCGATGTCGTCCCAGGCGCGGGCCCGCGCGGCGAGCACGATGCCGTCGACGAAGTGCTGGTCGTCGCGCCGCTTGTCGAGCATGGTGGCGAGCTGCTCGTACGTGGCCTCGCGCATCCGGAGCTTCAGGTCGTCGCCCCGCCGGTAGTCGTGCTGGTGGCGGGAACGGCCCTTCTGCTTGCTCGAGGTGGAGCGGATCTCCCGCATGCGTGCGGCGTCGCCCCGCTGTTCCTCGGCCATGCGGTGGAGTTCCTCGCGCGTGGCCTCGGCGATGAGCGCGTGGTCGAAGTACCCCTGGTCACGCAGGGCGTTCGTGATGATGCGGTTGGCCACCGCGATGGTGACCGCGGCCTTCGCGATGAGGAAGCCCTCGTCGACCGCCCGCTTCAGTTCGACCTGGCTGATGGGTCGATCGCGCACGTCGGGGTTGCGTCGTCCGAACAAGGCCATGCTCCGACGATACCGGCGACCGGTGTCGGTCGGCCTGCACGACGGCGACGGGCGTCAGAGCAGCAGGCCGTACACCGCGACGTCGACACGCTCGGGCCCGAGGGGCAGCGCCCCGCGCAGGGTGCCCTCGTGCGCGAAGCCGAGCCGCTCGGCGAGCCCCCGGCTCCGCGCGTTGTCGACCGCCGTCCGGATCTCCATCCGTGCGCACCCGCGCGCCCGGGCGACCCCGATCAACACGGTGGCCGCCCGCCGGACGACACCACGGCCCTCCTGTCCGGCGTCCACCCAGTAGCCGAGCGATGCCTGGCCCAGGTACGGGTCGAACGTCAGCGACGCCACCCCGACGATGCGGTCGTCCGCCCGGATGACGCAGGGCAGCGCGCGGTCCATCGCGAACTGGCCGAGCAGGCGCTCCGTGTGCAGGGCGATGGCCTCGCGGGTCTGGGGATCCCAGGCCCAGGGCTCGGCGGCACGCAGACGATCGGTGTTGGCGTGCACGAGTGCGAGCACCTGGTCGACCGTCGTCAGGTCGCGCAGCGTCAGCGTGTAGCCGTCACCGAGGTCGCGTCCGAACGTCGTCACCGTTCCGACACTAGGCAGCCCTGCCTGTCACTCGTACCGGAGCGCCTCGATCGGGTTCTGCCGTGCGGCTCGTCGTGCCGGCAGGGTCCCCGCCAGGAACGCGATGAACATCACGACGAGGATGATCGTGGCGACGGACCCCGGTGCGAACTGCATGATCTGCAGCCCCGGCAGGTCTTTCAGGAGCGTGCCGGCCAGGACGTTCGAGATCCCGGTGCCGAGCAGGATCGCGACCCCGGCGCCGATGGCACTGCCGAGGAACCCGATGAAGACGGCTTCGAGCGAGAACAGCGTGTAGACCTTGCCGCCGCCCATGCCCATCGCCTTCATCAGCCCGATCTCGCGGGTGCGCTCCTGGACGCTCATGAGCAGGGTGTTGATGATGCCGAAACCGGCGGCGATGAGCGCGATCACGGCGAAGGCGTTGAGGACCCCCACGATGCCGCTGATGACGGTCTGGAACTGGCCGAGCTGGTCCTGGATGGTCTGGCCGAGGAACCCGTCGTCGGCCAGGGACTTCTTGACCGTGGTGACGGAGGCGTCGGCGTCGAGCGTCGCGGTGGCGCTGGCGTAGGACGTCGCGATCGAGTCGGGCTTGCCGATCTCCTGCGCGGCCTGCATGGCATCGGTCAGTGCGGCGTTCGCCCCGGCACCGCTGCCGAACAGCGACTCGTTCTGCACCCCGACGACGGTGGCGGTGAGCGTGTGCTCCTTGCCCTGGTAGTCGTCGACGGCGATCGTGAGCTCCTTGCCGACGGCGGCCGAGGCGCTGCCGAGACCCATGTTCTTCAGGTAATCGGTGGGCAGCATCACCTGGTTGGCGTCGGTCTCGTCGTCGAGCTGCTTGCCGCTCGCCAGGTCGGCGTCGAGCTCGCCGGCGTTGGCCGTGAGCGACACGACGTACTTGCCCTGGTCCCCGTACTCGGCGTACTTCGGCGCGAGGGCGACCGCGGGGCGGAGGCTCTTGATGCCGTCGGTCTTCTCGATGGCGTCGACGTCGGACTGCGAGAGGTACGAGAACGACGCCGGGCCGCGGTCGACGCTCTGACCGGACGCCTCGGGGTCGTACTTCGCCGGGCCGCTGTCGGTCGAGGTGGAGTCCACGGCCTTCGTGACGACCAGGGTGCCGTCGTCTCCGATCGAGGAGACCTGGCTGTCGATGTAGTTGCTGACGCCCGTGCCGATGGCCGACGTGAGGGTGATCGTGAAGGCGCCGATGAAGATCGCGATGACGGTCAGGGTCGTGCGCAGCTTCGAGCGGAAGGTGTTCGAGACCGCGGTGCGCAGGAGGTCGAGGAAGTTCATGCGGAGTGCCTTCCGTGCGTGGCAGACGCGTCGACCGCGTCGTCGGGTCCGCCGACGATCAGGCCGTCGCGGACGTTCACGCTGCGGTCGCAGCGCGCGGCGAGCTCTTCGTCGTGCGTGACCACGACGAGCGTGATCCCCCGCTCGCGCTGCAGCCCGAACAGCATGTCCTCGACCACCTGTCCGGTGTTCGTGTCGAGGTTGCCGGTCGGCTCGTCGGCGAAGATCACGCTCGGCTCGCCGACCAGCGCCCGGGCGATGACCACGCGCTGCTTCTGCCCGCCGGACAGGTCGTTGGCGTCGTTCTTCGCCTTGTCGGCCAGCCCGAGCGCATCGAGCGCCGCCATGCCCCGTCGCTTCCGCTCGGCCCCGGAGACACCGGCGATCTTGAGCGGGAGCACGACGTTGTCGAGCACCGAGGTCTTCGGCGTCAGGAAGAACTGCTGGAACACGAACCCGAACGTGCTGTTGCGCGTGCGGTTCACCTGCCGGGCACCGAGCGTCGCCGCGTCGGTGCCGTCGAGCAGCACCTGTCCGGCCGAGGGCTTGTCGAGCAGCGCGAGCAGGTGCATCAGCGTCGACTTGCCGGAGCCGGACTTGCCGACGATCGCCAGGCTCTCGCCCTGGTGCACCGCCAGCGACACCCCCTTGAGCGCGTCGAACCGCGTCGCGCCGCGGCCGTAGGTCCTGGCGAGGTCACGGGCCTCGAGCACGGGAGTGGTCATGGCTTCACCGTAGTGTCCGATGCACGACTGCAAGTTTGCGTTTGCTGTAGATCATGTGACGTTCCGGTTACAGTCGGGCCATGCCCGACTCCGCGACGCCGTCAGAACTCGGTCTCCGTGACCGCAAGCGCATCGAGACCCGCAACCGCATCGCCGAGGCGGCTCGGTCCCTGGCCCTCGAGCAGGGCGTCGACGGCACCACGATCGAGCAGGTCGCCGCACGGGCCGACGTCTCCCCGCGGACGTTCTTCAACTACTTCGAGAGCAAGGAGGACGCGGTCCTCGGGCACACCGAGCTCGACCTCGAACCCGCCACCCTCGAGGCGCACCTGGCGGCCGTCGCGGGGGAGCCGGCGGCGCAGGCCGTCGTGGACCTGGCGTTCCTGGTGTTCGGGTCGTCGTTCGGCGACGAGCACGAGCGCCTCGAGCGCAAGGCCGTCATCGTGCGGTTCCCGCAGCTGATGCGTCGGCAGGTCACGCGGATGACCACGGTCGCCGAGGCGATGACCGGCGCGGTGCGCACGATCCTCGAGCGCGACCCGGCCTGGGGGCCGGAGGCGGCGACCCCGCAGGCGGCGGAGATGCTGCTCGGCATGTGCATGACGGGGCTCCGCAGTGCCGCTCGGCACGAGGGCTCCGACCCGGAGCAGGTGCGTGCGGCGGTGGTCGCGTCGATCCGCGACACGGCTGCGCGCATCGCCGCGGCCTGAGACGTACCCACGAACGGACGGGAGGTGGGCCCCACCAGCTGGCACCGCGCCTCCCGTCCGTTCGTGGGGACGTCGAGAACGGTCAGGGCTTCGTGATGAAGCCCTCCTTCACCATCCAGTCGAAGGCGACGTCGGCCGGCTCACGCCCCTCGACGTCGACCTGGCGGTTGAGCTCCTGCAGCACGGCGTCCGTGAGCTTCGGCGAGATCTGGTCGTAGATCCCCTCGAGCTGCGGGTACTCCTTCAGCGTCTCCGAGTCGATGACGGGCGCGACGTTGTACGCCGGGAAGAAGCCCTTGTCGTCTTCGAGCACCGTCAGCCCGAGCGACTTGATGCGGCCGTCGGTGGTGAAGACCTCGCCGAAGTTGCACTTGCCACGGTCGGTGGCCGTGTAGACCGTGCCGGTGTCGAGGATGCTGACGTTGCTGCTCGGCACCCCGTTCGACCCCGAACCGCCGAGCTCCAGACCGTACTTCTTGAGCATCGGCTTGAAGCCGTCGGCACGGGAGTTGAACTCCGACTCCACGCAGAACGTTCGCTGGTCGACCGGCAGCTTGGTGATGTCGGAGAGCGTCTTGACGTCCCCGAGCTCCTTGACGGCCTCGTTGCGGACGGCGAACGCGTAGGTGTTGTTCATCGGCGCCGGTTCGAGCCAGGTCAGCCCGTTGCCGGCGTCCTCCTTCTTCACGGCCGTCCACTGCTCGGTCTTGTCCGGGATCCCCTTCGTGTGACCCATGAAGGTCAGCCAGGCGGTGCCGGTGTACTCGTACGTGAAGTCGGCCGCGTGCGAGGTCATCAGCTCACGGACCGCGACGCTGCCGGGCACGTTCGTCTCGTCGGTGACGTCGAACCCGGCGGCCTTGGCGGCGAGCACGGCGATCTTGCCGAGCACGAGCTGCTCGGTGAAGTTCTTCGACGTCACGGTGATGTGGGCACCGGCCGGCAGGTCGTCGATGCGCTGGATGGAGCCGGCGCCGGCCTCGGGCACGAACGAGGTGGCGGGCTGCAGGCCGCACCCGGTCAGGACGAGGGCGGTGGCACCGGCGACGAACGCGGCGGCTCCGACCCGGGTGCGGGTGCGGCGGGTGCGGCGGGTCATCGGAGTCCCTTCGGTCGTGCGACCGTCTCGACCACGCGGCCGAGCCAGTCGATGGAGAGGGCGAGCAGGGCGACGAGCAGGGCCCCGGCGACGAGCACCTTCGGCAGGAACAGCGTCACGCCCGTGGTGATGAGCAGACCGAGTCCGCCCGCACCGACGAAGGTCGCCAGGCTCGCCGTGCCGACGAGCAGCACGAGGGCGGTCCGGATGCCCGAGAGCATCACGGGCACCGCGAGCGGCAGTTCGACGCGCATCAGCACGCTGAAGGCGCTCATCCCCATGCCGCGACCGGCCTCGACCAGGCGGTCGTCGACGCTCTGCACGCCGATCATGGTGTTCCGGAGCACCGGCAGGATCGCGTAGAGCACGAGCGCGATGACGGCGGACGAGCTGTTCAGGCCGAGCCAGGCGGCGAGCAACACGATGAGGCCGACGGCCGGGGCCGCCTGCCCGAAGTTCGCGACGGCGAGCACGTACGGGCTCGCCCGGCGCAGCGGCCCGCGGGTGAGCACGACGCCCAGCGGGATGCCGATCACGAGCACCAGGACCGTCGACTGCAGGGTCAGCACGAGGTGCTGGCCGGTCAGGGCCAGGATGTCCGCCGGGTTGAGCGTCGTGCGCTCCGTCGGGGTCAGGTCCGCCGTCGCGAGCCACACCGCGAAGCCGGCCAGGACGACCAGGATCGCGATCGGCTGGAACAGCAGGCCCTTCCACGAGGTGCTCGCACCGGTGGCGGGGCCGGCAGTGGCGACTGCGCTCACAGGTCTTCTCCGGTGGGCATGGCCGACACCGGTGACGACGGCATGGTCTCGATCGGGTTCGTGTTCGTGCCGACCGGCGTGTAGGCCTGGTCGCCTGCGGCGGTCGCGCGGGAGCGGGTGATCGCCTCCATCACGGTCTCGACGGTGATGACCCCGCGGAACGCGTCACGACGACCGGTGACGAGCGCGGCGCCGGCGCTCGATACGAGCATGGTGTCGAGCGCGTCGTTGAGGGTCGCGGCCTCGCCCACGACGGGCAGGCCGGGCTCGACGCCGTCGGGGATGCGGTCGAGACGCTCGAGCTGGCGGCGCGACGGCCACCCGATCGGGCGCTGGCGGTGGTCCACCACGACGGCGTGCTGGTGCCCGCCGGCCTCGTTCATCCGCTGCAGCACGGCCTTGACCTCTTCGCCGGGCGAGCACGTCACGGCCGACTCGACCTCGACGTCGCGCACGCGGTTCAGCGTGAGCTGCTTCAGGCCCGCACCGGAGCCGATGAAGTTCTCGACGAACTCGTTCGCCGGCTCGGCCAGGATCCGCTCCGGGGTGTCGTACTGCACGATGTGCGCACCCTCGGTGAAGATGACGATCCAGTCGCCGAGCTTCACGGCCTCGTCGAAGTCGTGCGTGACGATGACGATCGTCTTGTGCAGTTCCTCCTGGATGCGCAGGAGCTCGTCCTGCAGGCGCTGGCGGGTGATCGGGTCGACCGCACCGAACGGCTCGTCCATGAGCAGGACGGGCGGGTCCGCCGCGAGCGCACGGGCCACGCCGACGCGCTGCTGCTGGCCACCGGAGAGTTCGCGGGGGAACCGGTCGCGGTAGGTGTCGGGATCGAGCGAGACCAGGTCGAGCAGCTCGTCGACCCGCGCCGCGATCTTCTCCTTCGACCAGCCGAGCATCTTCGGCACGATCGCGATGTTCGCCGCGACCGTCATGTGCGGGAAGAGCCCGCCGGCCTGGATCACGTAACCCATGCGGCGGCGGAGCTCGTCGCCGTCGATGCCCGTGACGTCGTCGTCGCCGACGACGATCCGCCCCTGGGTGGGCTCGATCAGACGGTTGATCATCTTGAGGGTCGTCGTCTTGCCGCAGCCGGACGGGCCGACGAGCATGACGATCTTGCCGGCCGGGATCTCGAGCGTGATGCCGTCGACGGCGGGCTTCGACTGCCCGGGGTACCGCTTGGTGACCTCGTCGAGCAGGATGCTGCGCCCGGTGACGTCCCCGTCGGGCGCGGTGGTGGTGGCGGAGTCAGTGCTGGACACGGATACCTCTCGAGATGGTCAGGCGGCCGAGGCCGATGAGGAGCAGGTCGAGGACCAGGGCGAGCAGGACGACGCCGACCACCCCGACCACGACGGAGAACAGGGCGTTGGCGCCGCCGAGGCGGGACAGCCCGGAGAAGATGAAGCCGCCGAGCCCGGGGCCGAGCGCGTACGCGGCGATGGCGGCGATGCCCATCACCATCTGCGCGGCAACGCGGACACCGCTCAGGATGATCGGCCACGCCATCGGCAGCTCGACCTGCAGCAGGGTGCGGAACCGGCTCATGCCGATGCCACGCGCCGACTCGACGACGGCAGGCGGGATCTCGGCGAGACCGACGACCGCGTTGCGCAGGATCGGCAGCGCGGCGAAGAAGACGACCGTCACGACCGACGGCAGGACGCCGAAGCCGAGCGGGACGATGAGCAGGCCGATGACGGCGAACGACGGCAGGGTGAGGCCGATGGCCGACACCCCGTTCGCGAACGCGGTCAGGCGCGGGCTGCGGTAGACGAGTGTGGCGAGCACCACGGCGATGACCGTGGCGAGGACGACGCACTGGACGACCAGTGAGAAGTGCTGCCACGATGCGAACCAGATCTGGTTCCATCGCTCCACGACGTACTGGAACACGGGTGGGCGCTCCCCTTCCGGTCGGCTGAACTGCCCACAGATCGGGGCACGAGCTCGGCCAAAGCTACGCAGCAGCTGGACCGGTTGTACAACGCAACCCGACCGATACGACGGTTTCCCTTGCAGTTGCGAGGATGACAACCCCTGATCAGCAGGGGTTCACCAGGGCGAGCCTGGGAGAACGGTAACGATCGGTCTGCGTGCTCGGCTATGCGCCCAGGCCGCGCAACCCCGCTCGCTCAGCGATGTCGACGAGCTGCTCGCGCCACCGGACCCATTCCTCCGGGGACTTGTCGGCCAGGTTGCCGTCACCGTCCCCGGCCAGGCCGTCGAGCATCTCGCGCACGATGTCGGCGTGACCCGCGTGCCGAGCGGTCTCGTACGCCATGTGCACCAGGATCCGGTGCAGGGTGACGTCCCGGTGCCCCTCCGGCCACCACGGCACGGTCCCGGTGGCGGTGAGGTCGAGCGCCTCGATCGTGGCATCGGCGTGGGCGGCACTCCGGTGGTGGAAGGCCACGATGTCGGCCATGGTCTCGTCGAGCGAGGCGTACATGTCCTCGCCGTCCTCCGACTCGAGCCAGGCGGGCTGGTCCGGCAACGGCCGCCCGAACACCTCGCCGAAGTAGCCGGCCTGCACCCCGGCGACGTGCTTCACGAGCCCGAGGACGTTCGTGCCCGTCGGTGTCACCGGCCAGCGGGCCTGCCGTTCCGCCAACCCGTCCAGCTTGGCCAGCAGGGCGGCACGGTGCTTCTGCAGGTACCGGTGCAGCGTCCGCTTCACCGCGGCGTCGGCGACCGTCGCGCCGTCGGGGTTCCGCGCTGCCCCTTCGTCCGACAGCAGGGCGTTGCCGCTCGCCGCCGGGGTGCTGGTGCTCGCGGGGTGCACCTCGGGGACCGCTTCGACGTCGCTCATGCCCCCGATCGTGCCACCCGGAGCTCCTCCAGGCGCGCCGACTCCTGCACGGCGACCCGTTCGGCCGTCAGCAGCAGCCCGGCGACCTCGGCACCGGTGCGTGCCGGGGCGTCGTTCCAGCTCGTCAGGTCACGCACCCGCCCCATCCGGATGTCCGGCGCGGGGCACCACAGCACGGGCTCGCCCTCGTCGCGGGCGAGGGCGTGCCACACGACGTCGAGCGCGTGCTGCACCCGGGGCGCGTGGACCGCGTGCGGCCCGCCGGCGGCAGACACGACCGCGCCGACCAGGCAGGCACCGACGAGCGGCCGGCCCTGCACGTCCATCGCGGCGGCGCTGGAGGCCTTGCGCTCGCGGCCGTGCTCGTCGAGGTAGGCGAACCAGGCGTGCTGGACCCACCCGCGTTCGACGACCGCGCGGGCATCGGAGAGCAGGTGGACGAGTTCGCCGAGTTCGCGCACCCGGTCGTCGACCCGTCGCGCGCGGGCGGCGGCGCGGCGGTCCGACAGACGGTCGAGCAGGCCGCGGAGACCGGGTCGGACGGGAGCGGGGGAGGCGTCGGTGGCGACGTCGTGCTGGACGCGGAGCTCGAGGGTCATGGTGGCCCCTCCGATCGGCTGTGCACGGATGGTGCGGTCACGATAGCCCCGCGGGGACTCAGTCGTCCAGCACCGCGTCGATGCTCCGTCGCGCGACGCTCCGGAAGGCGCGTTCGTCTGCGGTCGCCAGCGCGGACGCGAGCGCGACCACCCACCCACGTGCGCGCAGCCAGGTGGCATCCGGCGCCGCGACGCGCGCCCGGAACGCCCGACGCCCCGGCCAGTCCAGCGTCAGCCAGGCGGTGGCGAGGTCGACGGCCGGGTCGCCCGCGGTGACGTCCCCGAAGTCGACCACGGCCGACAGGCGGTCGGCTCCGTCCGACGAGTCGACGAGCAGGTTGAAGGGGTGCAGGTCGCCGTGCACCCAGACGGGAGGCCCGGCGTGCGCGGGCACGGCCGCTGCGGTCCGCCACAGCGTGGCCAGCTCTCCGGCCCGGTGCACGCCGTGCTCGTCGAGTCGCGTCAGCACGGCGTCGCTCCGCGACGCGAGCGGCACCGCACGGAACGGGTTCGCCGGGGCGTCGTCCGGGGCGGGGACGTGCAGGAGTCCGACGAACGCGGCGAGCGCCTCGGCGACGGGGACCCCGGCCGCCCGTTCACCGATCGCCGTGCCGGGCAGCCACGGCACGATGCTCCACGACCACGGGTACCCGAGGGCGGGGCGGCCGGTCCGCACCGGGGCCGGCACCGGGACGACCGATCCGACCCGGGCGGCGATGTCCGGCAACCAGCGCTGTTCGTGTTCGACGAGCCGTGCGGCCAGCTCCCGACGGGGGACCCGGACGGCCAGGTCGTCGCCCAGACGCAGCACGACGTTGTCCCAGCCGTTCGCGACGACCTCGAGCGGGAGCCCGGCCAGGTCGGGGTGCTGGTCGCGCAGCAGGGACCGGACGAGCGGGACGTCGACGTCGACCTCGGCAGCGGGTGTGGGCACCGCGTCAGGCTAGTGGGCCGCCGGACACATGCCCGCGAACTGGGGCCGGTGGCGCGACACCCTTCTCGGTAGTCTCAGAGGCGAGGTGACGTGGGTGTTTCCCTGGGGGGACCCGCGTCACTCCGGAGCGATGAGCGCGACGAGCCGCGGGATCTCCGGACGCAGCCGTTCGGTGACGAACGCGTCCAGCAGGACCGTCCAGAGTTCCCGCAGGCCCGCGAACAGGTCAGCCCGGCGGGTCATCACGTCCGAGACGGTCTGCACGCCGGTGTAGGCGCGGACGACGACCCGGCCGACCAGGTCCGGGTCCCACCGCTGGTCGAGCTCGCCCACCTCGACGGCCTGCCGCGCGAACCCGGCGACCACCGTGGTCCAGTCGGTGTACGGGTCCTGCCGGGCGACGTCGCTCGCGGCCACGTCCGTCGACAGGCGCACCCCGGCGCTCACGACGACCTCGGACGTCATCTGGACCGCGAGCCCCTGGCACAGCCACATGATCGACTCGAGCGGGGTGGTGCCCCGGGCCACCGCGGCCTCGCCGTAGCGGCGGGAGATCGCGTGCTGCTCGGCGACGACCGCCCCGGCCATGTCGGCCTTCGACGTGAAGTGGAAGTACAGCGCACCCTTGGTCATCCCGATGCGTTCGGCGATGCCGTCCATCGAGGCACCGACGTACCCGCGTTCGTCGAACTCCGCGGCCGCGCCCTCGATGATCGCCGTCCGGGTCGCGAGCGACCGCTGCTGCCGGGTCGGTCGGTCCTGCGCCATGGGGTCCGATCGTAGTCAGCGCACGCTGCCGCCGGGGTCCACTGGCCGCATTCGGCAGGCGTTCGGCCGGGTGCCCTACGGTCGGTCGCCATGGACGGATGGCGGAACCCTGCGCGCTGGGCACGGACGGGTCGGTGGCTGCTGCTGCCGATCGCGGTGCTCGACTGGGTCGCGCTCGCGCCGCAGACCATCGTGGTGCTCGCGTTCCTGATCGCCGTCGTCGGGCTCGCCGGCATGGGTGCGGCCCTCGTGGTGCACATGCTCCGCCGGTCCCGTGGGGCGATGGCCGGCCTCGGGGTCGTCCTGCTGCTCGGTGGCCTCGTCGTGTTCGGCCTCGACCCGTTCCCCGGCTCCTTCCCGCTCATCCAGTCGTGGTGGCCGGAATCGATCACGCAGCCGCAGCACGTCGGCAGCGCGTACTGGCAGCTCGCCGGCCTGGGCATCGAGCTCGCCGGGTTCGCCCTGCTCGCCACGCTGCTCGTGGTCTCGCTGACCGGCACTCCGCGCCCGCGGCCGGACCGCTTCCGCTCCTGACGCGCGCGGCACGATCAGCTGGCGCGGCACGACCGGATGGCGCAGCACGCACGCTCAGTGCCGCGTGAGCACCACCAGCGTGACGTCGACCACGGCGTCCGTGGGGACGGCCGTGCGCACCCGTTCGACCACGGTGGCCCCGTCCGGAGCCGAGCGCACCAGCGCAGCGAGGTCGTCCAGGTGCCGGAGCCCGTCCAGCGACAGGACGCCCTGGGTGCAGATCGCCAGCCGGTCCCCGGGGTCCAGGTCGAGCGCGCCGGGCGACCGTGGGATCGACTCCGGTTGCAGCCCGAGCGGCAGGTCGAGCGGGTGCAGGACGCGAGCCGGACCGTCGGCGGGGACGAGCACGGCGAGGCCGTGGCCGGCGTCGCCGAAGTCGACGTGACCCGACGTCGGGTCGAGCCGCAGGTGGAAGAGCGAGCCGACGGCGTCCGCAGCCGACAGGTCGGCGGTGACCTGCGCCTCCAGGCCGACGATCGCGTCCGACATGGCCGAACCGGTGCGTGCCGCCACGGCACCGCGGACCGCCGCGGCGAGCAGGCCCGACGCCGGGCCGGCCGCGCTCACCCGTCCGACGGTGACGTGCAGGGCACCGTCCGGTGCGACGCGCCAGTCGGCGACGTCACCCCCGCCGTCGTCGTGCTGTGCCACCAGGACGTCGAGGTCGTACCCCGGCACCGCGACCGGGTCTGGCACCAGGCCGTCGAGCACCCGACGGACCCGTCCTCGGTCGATGGCGACGCCGAGCTCGCGCTCCGCCCACCGGGCCAGGTCACCCAGCAGAGCGACGTCGTCCGGCGAGAACGTGCGCGGCACCGCGTCCATCAGGCACAGCGTGCCCACCCGGGTGCCGTCGACCATGGTCAACGGTGCGCCCGCGTAGAACCGGATGCCGTGCTCCGCCACCGCCGCCGTGTGCGCGAACCGGGCGTCGAGCGACGCGTCCGGGATCACCATCGGTTCGCGGGTGAGCACCGTCGACGCGCAGAACTGCTCGCTGGCGGGGACGCTCGATCCCTGGTGCCAGCCGAAGGTCGACTGCGTGGTGACGAGGTCGTGGTGGACGAGGTTGAGGAAGGTCAACGGGACGTCGAACGCCTCGTGGGCCATGCGGGTGATGCGGTCGAAGCGCTCCTCGGGTCCTGATCCCAAGATTGCGAGCGCCTCGATCACCGCGGTGCGCCTGTGCGCACCGTCGAGATGGTTGGTCACCCGGCCTGTCTACCCCCATCGTCCGTCAGGAACCAGTCCCGTGGGTGGGGGTCAGCCGTCAGCTCGCGGCGCTCGGACACCGGGGCGGCCCAGGCGGCGGCGTTCGACAGCACGCGCTGGATGTCCGGGTGGTGGTACACGGGGTACTCCTGGTCGCCCGGCGAGAAGTAAAAGACCTTGCCGAGCCCCCGACGGTACGCGACGCCGGAGCGGAAGACCTCGCCTCCCGCGAAGGTCGACAGGAACACCTCTTCGTCGGGGCGCGGGATGTCGAAGTACTCGCCGTACATCTCCTGCCGGTCGATGACGATCGGGTGCGGGACCCCGGCGGCGATCGGGTGCTCGGGCGCGACGGTCCAGACGAGTTCGCGCTCGCCGTCGTTCCGCCACTTCAGCGAGCAGGTCGTGCCCATCAGGCGCTTGAACGGCTTGGAGTAGTGGCCGGAGTGCAGCACCACCAGGCCCATGCCGGCGTGCACGGCATCGACGACCAGGTCGACGACGGCGTCGCTCACCTCGTCGTGGGCGGCGTGGCCCCACCAGAACAGCACGTCCGTGGTGGCCAGTCGTTCGGCGGTGATGCCGTGGTCGGGTTCCTGCAGGGTGGCGGTGGAGACGTCGGCCCCGGGCTGCAGCTGCCGGAGCGCCTCGGCGATCACGGCGTGCATGCCGTCGGGGTAGTGCCCGATGACCGTCGCGTCACCGCGGGTCTCGTGCACGTTCTCGTTCCAGACGACGATGTTCAGGGGACGGTTCTCGGTCGACGGCGACATGCAGGCAACGCTACCCGTGCTCGGTTCGCGCATCCACTGGCGTTTTCTGATCGTTTGGCCTACCTTCAGATCACATTCGCGCAGGACGGCAGCGCCAGGGGGCGCCGATCACCGTCCGCGCCGAGGACAGGGGCTCGTCCGATGCAGCACCGCACCATCACCACCGTCGCACTCGCGGCGGTGCTCGCACTCGCCGTACCGACCACCGCGTGGGCATCACCCACCGGTCACCACTCGAAACGGACCGCGACCACCTCGACCGTGACCTACACGGCGAGCGACGCGGTCATCCCGAACCCCTCGCGCGGGTTCGACCACACCACCGAGACGCACTACCGCGCCGACGGCACCGGGTACACGCCGCTCGACGCCGCGACCCTCCAGGGCTACCGGGCCGAGGGCGTCACGCAGGTCGTCCGGGTGTTCTACATGGAGGCGTTCGTCCAGCAGCGGCAACTCAGCCCGGCCTGGCTCGCGCTCGTGCAGCACGACTACGACACCGCGCGCGCCGCCGGCGTGGGTGTGATCACCCGGTTCGCGTACGTCCAGGGTGGCTCGTACCCGTACTCGGCGCCGTACGGTGACGCCGACCTGCCGACCGTGCTCGCGCACATCGAGCAGCTCACCCCGACGCTCCGCCGGAACGCCGACGTCATCCCGACCCTGCAGGGGGGATTCATCGGGCTCTGGGGCGAGGGCTACTACACCGACCACTTCGCCAGTGACCCGGCGAACCCGGGTGTGCTGACCGAGGCCGACAAGGACGCCCGACGACAGGTCCTGCAGGCCGAACTCGCCGCTCTGCCGTCCAGCCGCTCGGTCCAGGTCCGCACGATGCAGATGAAGCAGGACGCCCTCCGCACGCCGTCCGGCACGGCCGGGGCGCTCACCCCGGCGCAGGCGCACGACGGGTCGGCAGCGTCGCGCATCGGGCACCACAACGACTGCTTCCTCGCCTCGCCGGACGACTTTGGCACGTTCCTGAGCAACCCGCTGTCGCTCGACCAGGACTACCTGGCGGCGGAGTCGCGGTACGTCCCCGTCGGTGGTGAGACCTGCGCCGTGAACGCGCCGCGGACCGACTACCCGTCCGCCTCGGCCGAGATGGCGAAGTACCACTACAGCTACCTCAACCTGGACTACAACAAGGACGTCCTGGCGACCTGGGGTGCAGACGGCATGACCGACGCCGCGAAGAAGCTCGGCTACCGCTTCACGATGACGTCGAGCACCGCCACCTCTGGCGCGAAGCCGTCGGTGGCGGTGTCGATCCGGAACGACGGCTGGGCGGCGCCGTACAACAGCCGCCCGGTGCAGCTCGTCCTGACCGACGGCGATCGCCGGGTGACCGTGCCCGTGACCGCCGACGCGTCGTCCTGGCAGCCGGGACGGACCGTGACCGTCCGGGCGTCGCTGGCCGACGTGCCGAACGGGCGCTGGGACGTCGCCCTCGCCCTGCCGGCACCCGAACGCTCGGTGGCAGCGAACCCGGCCTTCGCGATCCAGACGGCGAACACCGGCACGTGGGACGAGAGCACGGGTGTGAACCGCCTCGGCCAGACGGTGGTCGTGCGGCACTGAGCGGACCCGCAGCGCGCCCCGGGTCGGACGATCCGGGGCGCCCTGCTGTCTGTCAACCGGGTCCGCCACGATGGTGGCCATGACCCCACGCTCCCTGTTCCGCGCCGCCGCGGTGGCCGAAGTCGTGACCTGGACCCTGCTGATCATCGGGATGATCCTGAAGTACGGCCTGGACGCCGGTGACTGGGGTGTCCGCATCGGCGGTGGCGTGCACGGCTTCGTGTTCCTGGCGTACCTGGTGGTCACGACGATCGTGGCGGTGAACCAGCGGTGGTCGTTCGGGGCGCTCGTACTCGGCTGGGCCAGTGCCGTCGTGCCGTACGCCACGGTGCCGTTCGAGGTCGCGGTCGCCCGCCGCGGCATGCTCGAAGGCTCCTGGCGCCGCTCACCGGACGCCCACTCGGGCTTCTGGGACCGTCTGCTGTTCTTCGTGGTGCGTCGGCCCGCCGTGGCCGCGGGCATCGGGGTCGTGGCCGTCGCCCTGGTCTTCACCGGGCTGCTGGCCGCCGGCCCGCCCGTTCCCTCCCGCGGCTGACGCGACGAGCGCCCACGCGTCACTTCGTGAGCAGCAATGGTCGGGTGCGTGGTGCGGACGCGACCATTCCTGCTCACGAAGCGCGGCCGTGGTCGCGACCACGGACGGACGGGAGGCCCGGTGCCAGCTGGCACCGGGCCTCCCGTCCGTCGGCTGGTCGCTGCTAGAGCGCTGCCAGCGCCGCGTTCAACGTGGCGGACGGACGCATGACCGCGCTCGTCTTGGCGTCGTCGGGGCGGTAGTAGCCGCCGATGTCGGCCGGGTGACCCTGCACCGAGACGAGCTCGTCGACGATGGTGTGCTCCTGCTCACCGAGCTTCGCCGCGAGGTCCGCGAACGACGCCGCGAGCTCGGTGTCCTGGGTCTGCGCCGCGAGTTCCTCGGCCCAGTACTTCGCCAGGTAGAAGTGGCTGCCGCGGTTGTCGATCGAGCCGAGCTTCCGACCCGGGGACTTGTCCTGCTCCAGGAACGTCCCGGTGGCACGGTCGAGGGTCTCGCCCAGGATCTTCGCCCGCTCGTTGCCCGTCACACCGGCGAGGTGCTCGAGGCTGACCGCCAGTGCGAGGAACTCGCCCAGGCTGTCCCAGCGCAGGTAGTTCTGCTGCACGAGCTGCTGCACGTGCTTCGGGGCGGAACCACCGGCACCGGTCTCGAACAGGCCGCCACCGCCCAGCAGCGGGACGACGGAGAGCATCTTCGCCGAGGTGCCGAGCTCCATGATCGGGAACAGGTCGGTCAGGTAGTCGCGCAGGACGTTGCCGGTGACCGAGATGGTGTCCTCGCCGCGGCGGATGCGCTCGAGCGAGAAGCGCATGGCGTCCTCGGGCGCGAGGATCTCGATCTGCAGGCCCTCGGTGTCGTGCTCGCCGAGGTACTGGCGAACGAGCCCGATGAGGTTCGCGTCGTGCGCGCGGGTCTCGTCGAGCCAGAACACGGCCGGCGTCGCGGAGGCACGGGCGCGGGTGACGGCGAGCTTCACCCAGTCGCGGATGGCGACGTCCTTGGTCTGGCAGGCGCGCCAGATGTCGCCGGGCTCGACGTCGTGCTCGATGACGACGTCGCCCGAGGCGGTCGTGACGCGGACCACACCGGCGCCGGGGAGCTCGAACGTCTTGTCGTGCGAGCCGTACTCCTCGGCCTTCTGCGCCATCAGGCCGACGTTGGGCACGGAGCCCATCGTCGACGGGTCGAAGGCGCCGTGGGCGCGGCAGTCGTCGAGCACGGCCTGGTAGATGCCGGCGTAGCTCGAGTCGGGGATGACGGCGAGGGTGTCGTGCTCGTCGCCGTCCGGGCCCCACATGTGGCCCGAGGTGCGGATCATCGCCGGCATCGAGGCGTCGACGATGACGTCGCTCGGCACGTGCAGGTTCGTGATGCCCTTGTCCGAGTCGACCATGGCGAGCTCGGGGCCGTCGGCGATGCCCTGCTTGAAGGCACGCTCGATCTCGGCGCCGTTCGGCAGCGCACCGAGGCCGGCGAGGATCGAGCCGAGGCCGTCGTTCGGGGTCAGGCCCGCGGCGGCGAGGTCGGCGCCGTAGCGCTCGAACACCGACGGGAAGAACGCCTTGATGACGTGGCCGAAGATGATCGGGTCCGAGATCTTCATCATCGTGGCCTTGAGGTGCACGGAGAACAAGATGTCCTCGGCGGCGGCGCGCTCGATCTGCTTCCGCAGGAACGACTCGAGTGCGGCCACGTGCAGCACGGTGCCGTCCACGACCTCGCCCTGCAGGACGGGGATCGACTGCTTGAGGACCTGCTCGCTGCCGTCCTCGGCCACGAAGGTGATCGTCAGGACGTCGTCGGCGGGGGCGATCCAGGACTTCTCGTTCGACCGGAAGTCGTCGACGCCCATGGTGGTGACGTTCGTCTTCGAGTCACGCGACCAGGCGCCCATGCGGTGCGGGTGCTTGCGGGCGTAGTTCTTGACCGACAGGGGTGCGCGGCGGTCGGAGTTGCCCTCGCGCAGCACCGGGTTGACGGCACTGCCCTGGACACGGCCGTAGCGGGCACGGACGTCGCGCTGCTCGTCGGTCGTGGCCTCGTCCGGGTAGTCGGGAAGGTCGTAGCCCTGCGCCTGCAGTTCCTTGATCGCGACCTTGAGCTGGGGGATCGACGCCGAGATGTTCGGCAGCTTGATGATGTTCGCCTCGGGGGTCTTCGCCAGGTCGCCGAGCTCGGCGAGGGCGTCGTCCAGGCGCTGCTCGTCAGTGAGCCGCTCCGGGAACTGGGCGATGATCCGGCCGGCGAGCGAGATGTCGCGGGTCTCGACGTCGACACCCGCGGTGCCGGCGAAGGCCTGGATGACCGGGAGGAAGGAGTGGGTGGCGAGGAACGGCGCCTCGTCCGTGAGGGTGTAGATGATCTTGGCCATGCTGGCGGGTACTCCCTTGTTCGACCGTCGGTACGTCCACGGTACTCGTGGCGCAGGATGTCTCGACATCAAGATACATGGCCCCCGCTTCCGCGCGGCAGATGCTCGGCCGACACCCTGGAGGCGCACTGTCGACACATAGGAACGGTGCGTGGACTGGTCTTCCGCAGCACCAGAGCGAGGGAGAGCGCGCATGACCACCACACGGCAGACCCCGGACGACTTCGGCTGGACCGCGGAGGACCTGCGGTCCGCCTACGCCTCGGACGGCAGCGGGCCCTACCGGTACGCGCCGGACGGCTCCGGCCCGTTCTCGTACGACCCCGACGGCTCCGGTCCCTGGCTCGTCGGCCCCGAACCCCGACGGAGCACGAAGCGGTTCGCACCGCGTCAGCGTGGCAGCCGGTCGCGGTTGCGGCGGATCGGGACGGCCTGCACCGCCGGGGCGCTGGCGCTCGTGCTCGCCGTCGGCAGTGTCTCCGTCGTCGCGCACGCCGCTCCTCCACACCCGTCGGTGCAGGCGAGCGCCGTGCAGGGCTCCGGACCCGACGGAGCCTGAGCCTCAGTCGCCGATCGAGACGCGGAACACCCGGACGCCGGCGGCACGGAGCCCGGCGAGCCCGAGCCGCATGCGCAGCGGCCGGAAGGGCCGGCGGAACCCGGACGAAGCCGACGCGGCATCGATCTGGTGCAGGACCTCGGACGTCAGGGTGCGCTCGAGCTTCGGCGCGAGCCGGGTCACCCCGGACACCGTGACGACGATGCGGACAGCGTGCGGCGCGAGCATCGGAGCGATGAGCTCGGCAGCCGCCTGCGCCCGGTGGAACGCGGGGTCGTCACCGGGGCGACGGATCGCGATGACGGCCAACGCCGCGTCCCACGTCTCCTCGGGGTCCGGCAGGTCGTCGACCCCGATGACCCGCATCCGCGCGGCGTCGATCCCGGCGCGCACGGCCGCGGCCCGGAGCACGGGCAGGAGTTCCTGGGTACCGGCCAGCACGACGTCGGCCGACGCCAGGTCGACCGTTCCGTACCGCTCACGCGGCGATCGGGCCATGGTGCGGGTCCTTCCGTCGCTTTCCCCTGACCGTACCGATACAGAGGGCCCGGGGGACGCTTCCGCCCGCGGTGATCAGGGGCCTCCCAGCGCACTCGGTAACGAAAAGATCACGAAAGGGCCTGTACAAAGCGACAGAGTCGTGCAGAATGGTGGGCGGCCATGACGACTGCACCCGAACTCGACCAGCACCCGGAGACCCCGGTGGTGCACCTGTCCCGTCGCGCCGCCCTCGAGGCCGAGCGCGCAGCAGCCCGCGGACCGCAGCGTCGCAGCAAGACGGCGCCGGTCGCGAAGGCCGCCAAGCCCGAGAAGCCGGCCAAGGCAGCGAAGGTCGCCAAGCCGGCGAAGGCCGCGAAGCCGGCCAAGGCGCCGAAGGCCGCGAAGGTCGCCAAGCCCGTGCAGGCCGTCGTCCTCGCGACCGCGTCCTCGGCCACCGAGCCGGCCGGCCGCCGCTCCGCAGCCGCACGTGCCACCACCGAGCACGTCGACGACCGCATCCAGCGCGTCGTCCGTCGCCCCGCACCCAAGGTGACCCGCGTCGCCAGCGCACCCCGGGCCTCCCGGTCGGCCCGCGCCGGACGCATCACGCTCACCAGCGCCGCGGCCGCCATCGCGATGTTCGCCGCCTCGGCGATGCCCGCCCACGCGAGCGCCGGCACCTCGATGGCCACCTCGACCATCGCACCGATCGTGCGCACGCAGGACTACGCCGTGACCCAGGCGGTCACGGCCGCCGGGTTCGACCGTGACGGCTTCACCGTCGGCGGCGGCTCGACCGTCACCACGAAGACTGCTGGTTCCGCCGACTCCGCGGCGACCGCCGGAGGCGCCGTGTCGTTCGGCGGCGCGGTCCGCTCGCCGTTCCCCGGCCCGGTGCAGATGAGCTCCGGCTTCGGGTACCGCTCGGCACCGTGCGGAGCGTGCTCGTCGCTGCACCAGGGCCTCGACTTCACCCCGGGCATGGGCACGCCGATCGGCGCCGTCGCCGCGGGCAAGGTCCGGGTCTCGGGCACCTACTTCTCGTACGGCAACGCGGTCATCATCGACCACGTGGTCGACGGCCGTCAGGTCTCCACGCTCTACGGCCACATGATCCCCGGCTCCTCGCCGCTCAAGGTCGGCGACACCGTCGCGGCCGGGCAGTTCATCGGGCTCGTCGGGTCCTCCGGCGTCTCGACCGGTGCGCACCTGCACCTCGAGGTCCTGATGGACGGCGTCACGCCGATCGACCCGAAGGCGTGGCTCGAAGCCCGCATCGGCCGCTCGCTCACGCTGTAGCGACCGCTCCCCGCACCGACCGCTCCCCGTCGCGACGGGGGATCCACAGCCGCTGTCGAGCGGCAGCACGGCGATGTCCCAGTCGGCCTGTGCAGACTCACAGGCATGGACGATCCCCACAGACCGCCCGCCCGTCGTCGATCCGAGGCGGCTGCCCGCTGATGGGCGCCGACACCTGGATCGCCTTCGGGCTCGTCATCCTCTTCGTGCTCGTCGGCGGGGTCTTCGCGGCCGCCGAGATCGCACTCGTCTCCCTCCGCGAATCCCAGCTGCAGCAGCTCGAACGCCGCGGCCCCCGCGGGATGCGGGTCGCCGAGCTCGGCCGCGACCCCAACCGGTTCCTGTCCGCCGTGCAGATCGGCGTGACCGTCGCCGGGTTCTTCTCCGCCGCGTACGGTGCGTCCTCGATCGCACCCGACGTCGCACCGCTGTTCCAGGGGCTCGGCCTCGAGCAGGGCACGGCCGAAGCCGTCGCGCTGGTGCTGATGACCCTCGTCATCGCGTACCTGTCGCTCGTGTTCGGCGAGCTCGTGCCGAAGCGCCTCGCCCTGCAGCGTGCCGAGGGCTTCTCGATGGCCGTCGCCCCGACCCTGGAGCGCTTCGCGGTGCTGATGCGGCCGGTGATCTGGCTGCTCTCGAAGTCCACCGACACCGTCGTGCGACTGCTCGGCGGCGACCCGAACGCCCGCAGCGAGTCGATGAGCACCGAGGAGCTCCGCGGCCTGGTCGACGAGCACACCGGCGTCGACGAGCAGGGACGCCGGATCGCCCGCAGCGCCCTGGACGCCGGTGACCGCATCCTGCGCGAGTCGATGCGCCCCTGGTACGACGTCTCGACGCTGGATGCCGGCCTCTCCGTCGCCGAAGCCACCGACCAGGCCATCGCGGCCGGGCACACCCGGTACCTCGTGACCTCTGGCGGGCGTGACGAGGTCCAGGGCTTCGTGCACCTCCGTGACCTGCTGCGTCCGATCGACCCCGCCGCCCCCGTCGCCACGCTCGTCCGGCCGGTGCTCGCCCTGCCCGAGACGAAGTCGCTGTCGAGCGCGATCGCGGACATGCGCACCGACGGCCACCAGATCGCCCTGGTGGTCGACGAGTACGGCGGCAGCGCCGGCATGGTCACGCTCGAAGCGCTGCTCGAGGACCTCGTCGGCCGCATCCGCGACGAGTGGGACTCCACCGAGTACGACGAGTCGATGCTGGCCCACGACGGCGTCGACGGGGCCACGGTGCTCGAGGACCTGGCTGCGGACGGCGGCCCGGTCCTGCCCGACGGCGACTACGAGACCGTCGGCGGGCTCGTGCAGGTGCAGCTGGACCGCGTACCCGAGGTCGGTGACGTCGTCCTGGCCGGCGGCCACCGCCTCGAGGTGACCGCCATGGACGGTCACCGCGTCGCGCGGGTGCGCATCGGACCCGACGCCGCGCCCTGACCGCGGCCCCCCAGCGGTCGGGAGGCCCGTGGCGGCCCCGCCACGGGCCTCCCGACCGGCCCTGGTCGCGTCCACCCCGTCGAAGCGACTGAATCCCGCGAACGTTCGGGCACGATCTGTCGCTTTCGCGAACCGGACGGTAGGGCGACCCGCGAAGTGTCGCGTCTGCGCACCGGGGGCTGACGGGTACCGCCCGTGCCTGCCGGACGGACAGCCCGGGCACGTACGCTCGTCGCATGGGTATCGACGTGCGCAACGAGATCCGCGACTTCCTGTCCTCCAGACGGGCGCGGCTCACCCCCGAGCAGGTCGGCATGCCGTCGTTCGGCGGCGGGGTCCGACGCGTGCCCGGGCTGCGTCGGCACGAGGTCGCCATGCTCGCCGGCGTCAGCGTCGACTACTACACGCGACTCGAGCGCGGCTCGCTCAAGGGCGTCTCGGACAGCGTGCTCGAGGGCCTGGCGAGCGCCCTGCAGCTCGACGAGGACGAGCGTGCGCACTTGTGGGACCTCACGCGCCTGGCGAACTCCGGCGCGAAGGTCATGCACCGGAACGTGCCGACCCGCGTGCGCCCCGGCGTGCAGCGGCTGCTCGACGCCATCACCGGCGCACCGGCCTGGGTGCGGAACGAGCGCGGGGACGTCGTCGCGACGAACGAACTCGGCCGTGCGCTCTACGCACCGCTCTTCGCGGGCCCCGGACGCCCGGTGAACACCGCTCGCTTCACCTTCCTCGACCCGGCCGCCCGCGACTTCTTCCCCGACTGGGCGCAGACCGCGAAGGACGCCGTGGCCGTGCTCCGGACCGCCGCGGTGTCGAACCCCTGCGAGCCGGGGCTCATCACGCTCGTCGGTGAGCTCTCCACCCGGAGCGAGGAGTTCCGCGGCTGGTGGGCCGCCCACGACGTCCGGATGCAGCGCACCGGCAAGAAGCGCATCGACCACCCGATCGTGGGGGAGCTGCGGCTGTCCTACGAGGCGCTCGACCTGGTCGCCGACCCCGGCCTGACGCTGTTCTCGTACTCGGCCGAACCGGGCAGCGAGTCCGAGCGGTCGCTCGCGCTGCTCGGCAGCTGGGCCGCGACGGAGCGGGCAGAGCAGTACGCGGCCCTGCGCGAGTCGGAGTCCGAGTCCGAGTCGGTCGACTGACCCGGACCCCGCGGCTTCGTAGGGTGGGGACGTGACGAGGACGACGGACGGCTCAGCCGGGGACGCGGACCACCGGCAGCACCGCCGGCCCGAACCCGCGTTCGCCCGCGCGGTCGCGAAGGCACTCGGCGACGCCCGGACCGTCCTCGACATCGGTGCCGGTTCCCCTTCGTACGCGCCGACCGACCGCGATGTGACCGCCGTGGAGCCCGCCGGAGACCTGCCCTTCGCCGACGACATCTTCGACGCCGCGATGACGACCTTCTCGCTGCACGAGTGGGACGACCTCGAACGCGGGCTCGCCGAGGTGCGTCGCGTGACCCGGGGCCCGATCGTGGTGCTGACGTTCGACCCCGACCGCATCGAGCGCTCCTGGCTCGCCGAGTACGCGCCCGAGGTGCTGGCGGCCGACGCCCGTCGCCACCCCGCACTGCCGCGGATTGCCGACGCGCTGGGCGACGACACCGTGACGAGCACCCCGTTGCCGATCCCGTTCACGTGCGTCGACGGGTTCGCCGAGGCGTACTACGCCCGCCCCGAGCGACTGCTCGACCCCGGCGTGCGCCAGGCGGACCCGACGTGGGGCCTGGTCGACGAGTTCACCGTCCGGCGGTCGGTGGCAGCGCTCCGGACCGCGCTGGAGTCGGGGGAGTGGGACCGGCGGCACGGGTCGTTGCGGATCCGCCCGACGTACGAGGGCTCGGTCGTCCTGGTCACGGCGACGCCGAACCGGCCGCGGACGGACCGGGCGGGCTTGACACCCGGTCGTAGGCTGGTCGGGTGAGCTTCCAGGAGGTGGTCGGCGCCCGTATCGCCGGCATCAGGGCGTGAGGCCCTCGGTCGTGCCCTCGGGTGCGGCCGCCCTCGTCGAACCCTGACCTCCTCCGCCCGGTGCGGTGTGCGTCTGCACGCCCCGGGCCCGCACGAAAGCGATCACCCATGCTCCCCATCGTGGAGAAGACCCTCCGCACGTCCTTCGTCAACGCCTCGCGCAAGGAGGTGTCCGACCTCACGCTGCCCGCCGGCTTCGAGACGCTCGACTGGGACGCGCTCGACTACCTCGGCTGGCGCGACCCGAAGATCGGGCGGCGTGCGTACGCCGTCGTGCCGACCCTGGACGGCGACCTGATCGGCATCCTGTTCCGGCAGGCCGAGGCCTCGCCCCGCTCCCGTGCCCAGTGCTCGTGGTGCCAGGACGTCAAGCTGCCGAACGACGTCGCGTTCTACAGCGCGAAACGGTCCGGGCCGGCCGGACGGAACGGCAACACCGTCGGCACCCTGGTCTGCCAGGACTTCCAGTGCTCGCGGAACGTCCGGAAGCTCCCGCCGCCCGCCTACGAGGGCTACGACGTCGAGGCCGCGCGCCTCCGGCGCATCGAGGACCTGCAGGTCCGGGCCGCGTCCTTCGCCGCCGAGGTCTGAGACGCCGGCGTCCTCGAAGGACGCCGCCGAGTCAGCGAGACGCCGCCGGATTCGGAGGCGTCTCGCGCTGACGCCGGCGTCTCGCGTCCGCAAACGCGACTGACGACGGACGGGAGGCCCGTGACGGATCCGCCACGGGCCTCCAGGCCGTCAACCGGTCGCGTCTACCGACCGATGGTCGACATGTCGGGGTAGCGGTCACCGGTCGGGACCGGCAGCGCCGACAGGCGCGACAGCTGGTCCGCCGTGAGGGTCAGGTCGGCTGCGCCGACGTTCTCCTCGAGGCGGGAGACCCGCTTCGTGCCGGGGATCGGGACGATGTCGTCGCCCTGGGCGAGCAGCCAGGCGAGCGACACCTGCGCCGGGGTGGCGCCAGCCTCGGTCGCGATGTCCTTGACCGCGTCGACGATGCGCATGTTCTGCTCGAACGCCTCCTGCTGGAAGCGCGGGTTCGCCAGGCGGAAGTCGTCGGAGTCCAGGTCGGACGGCTTCGTGATGGCACCCGTCAGGAACCCGCGGCCGAGCGGCGAGTACGGCACCAGGCCGATGCCGAGCTCGCGCAGGGTGTCGAGCACGTCGCCCTCGGGGTCCCGCGTCCACAGCGAGTACTCGCTCTGCAGCGCGGTGATCGGGTGGACGGCGTGGGCCTTGCGGATGGTCTCGGCACCGGCCTCGGACAGTCCGATGTGCCGGATCTTGCCCTCCTGCACGAAGCCGGCGAGCTGGCCGATGACGTCCTCGATCGGGACAGCCGGGTCGACGCGGTGCTGGTAGTAGAGGTCGATGTGGTCCGTGCCGAGGCGCCGGAGTGAGCCCTCGAGCGCCTCGCGCACGGACTCTGGCTTGCTGGAGATCCCGCGCTGCTGCGTCGGCGTCTCTTCACCGGCCTCGTGGTGGTACAGGCCGAACTTGGTCGCGATGACGACGTCGTCGCGGCGGCCCTCGAGCGCGCGGCGCAGGAGTTCCTCGTTCGTGTAGGGGCCGTACGCCTCGGCGGTGTCGAACAGGGTGACGCCGAGGTCGATCGCGCGGTGGATGGTGCGGATCGACTCGTCGTCGTCGGTGCCGGCGCCCGTGTAGAAGGCGCTCATGCCCATGGTTCCGAGGCCGATCGGTCCGACCTCGAGGTCTGCGAGCTTGCGTGTCTGCATGCTGCAGGTCTACTCCCGGTCCCCCTGACGGCGGGAGGCACTGGCTGTACCCGCCTCCGCACCGCTACGCTGCGAGGGACGGGGCAGACGCCCCGGGCTCGGGGGAGTGTCATGGTCATCATCTGGATCGTCATCGCCGTGGTCGTCGTGCTCGGCGCCCTGCTCGTCGTGCTCGAGGTGCAGAACCGCCGTCGGCGGCGAGCGCTCGCGGACCTCGAGGACTTCTCCGACCCCACGGCCGGGTCACGTGCCATGGTCGAGGCCGACGCCGCTCGATCGACGGCCGAAGGGGTGTCGAGGACCGCGCACCCGGGTGGCAGCGCCTCCAGCGGGATGTTCTCCGGCTGACCCACCCGGCCGCTCCGGCGGTTGTCGGAAGCAGCGGGTCCGCGGTGACCAGGGCTACCGGCGCTTCGTGAGGTTCCTCCAAGGTGCTCGCACGATTGCTCCGCGCACTGGTGTGATCAATCCGTGAACCTGTACTTCCGACTGCTCTTGCTGCAGCTGCGGACCCGTCTGCGCGCTCGGGTCGGTGGACGCCGCCGGGCGTCGCTCTGGGACGAGGTCCGGACGCCGTTCCGGGTCGCTCCCACCGACCTCGACCCGCTGCGGCACGTCAACAACGGCAAGTACCTGTCGATGCTCGACCTCGGTCGGCTCGACCTGATGCTCCGCTCCGGGTACTGGGCAGCACTGAGCGAGCACGGCTGGTACCCCGTCGTCTCGGCGCAGACGATCACGTACAAGCGGTCGCTGACGCTCGGGCAGCGGTTCGAGCTCCGCACCCACGTGCTCGGGGTCGACGACCGTGCCGTGTACCTGGAGCAGACGTTCGTGCGGCAGGGTGCCGTGATGGCCCGCGCGGTGGTGCAGGCCCGGTTCCTGCGACGTTCCGGCGGGACGGTGCCGACCGCGGACCTGCTCGAAGCGGCGGGCGGCGCGGACCGCGACCTGACCGTGCCCGACTGGGTGCACGACTGGGCGAGTGCGACCCGGATCAGCAGCAGCTCGGCCTGACCCGCGCTGATCGACGTCGCCGGCCGGTCCTACGATGACCGCATGGACATCGTCGACCTGGTGCTGCCGGACGTCGCCGCGTGGCGCGCCTGGCTCGACGACCACGAGCACGAACCCGACGGCGTGTGGCTCGTCCTCGCCAAGAAGGGCGTCACCGAGCCGACGACGCTGACCTACGACACCGCCCTCGACGAGGCGCTCTGCTCCGGGTGGATCGACGGGCAGCGGCGCGGGCGCGACCACTCCACCTACCGCCAGCGGTTCACCCCGCGCCGGAAGGCCTCGCTGTGGTCGCAGCGGAACCTCGGCCTGGTCGCGGCACTGATCGCCGAGGGGCGGATGCGGGAGCGCGGGCACGCCGAGATCGAGCGCGCCAAGGGTGACGGCCGGTGGGACCGCGCCTACGCCGGATCCGCCACGGCCACGGTGCCCGAGGACCTGCAGGCCGCGCTCGACGCCGCCCCCGCAGCCGCCGCACTGTTCGCCGAGCTCGACGCCACGAACCGGTACGCCGTGCTGCACCGCATCACCACCGCCCCGAACGCCACGGTGCGGACGAACCGGCTCACCAAGCTCGTCGGCGGACTCGAACGCGGCGAGACCCCGTACCCGCGGCCCGCCCGTCCGTAGACCTGCGAACACCGCAAGCGGTCGGGGGACACCGACTCAGGGACCGGCAACGCACCGGGCGTAGACCGGGGACATGACCACAGGCACTGACACCACGAACCGTCCGGCCGCGTCCTCCGGCACCTTCCGCATCGGCGGCGACCTCGAGGTCAACCGGCTCGGCTACGGCACCATGCAGCTCACCGGGCCCGGCGTCTGGGGACCGCCGAAGGACCACGACGAGGCGATCCGCGTCCTCAAGCGCGCCGTCGAGCTCGGCGTGAACTTCTTCGACACCGCCGACTCGTACGGCCCCTACGTCGCCGAGGAGCTCCTCAAGGAGGCCCTGCACCCCTACGGCGACGACGTCGTCATCGCCACGAAGGCCGGCCTCACCCGCACCGGCCCGAACGTCTGGCCGCCCGTCGGCCGCCCCGAGTACCTCCGGCAAGAGGCCGAGATGAGCCTCCGCCGCCTGGGCCTCGAGCGCATCGACCTGTTCCAGCTGCACCGCATCGACCCGAAGGTCCCGCTCGAGGACCAGGTCGGCGAGCTGAAGAAGCTGCAGGACGAGGGCAAGATCCGCCACATCGGCCTGTCCGAGGTCTCCGTCGACGAGGTCAAGGCCGCGCAGGAGATCGCCACGATCGTCTCCGTGCAGAACCTCTACAACCTGCAGAAGCGTGACGCCGAGGAGCTGCTCGACTGGTCCGAGGAGCAGGGCATCGGCTTCATCCCGTGGTTCCCCCTGGCCACGGGTGGCCTGACGGGCGAGGACTCGCCGCTCACCGAGATCGCCGAGCGCAAGGGAGCCACCCCGGCGCAGCTCGCGCTCGCGTGGCTGCTCAAGCGCTCCCCGGTGATGCTGCCGATCCCCGGCACGTCGAGCGTCGCGCACCTGGAGGACAACCTCGCGGGTGCCACCGTCGAGCTGACCGACGACGAGTTCGAGGAGCTGGCGAAGCTGGGTCACTGACCCGACGCGACCAGCAGACGGACGGGAGGCGCGGTGCCAGCTGGCACCGCGCCTCCCGTCCGTTTTCCGCCCTGTTCAGATCCGTGCTTGCGCACGCATACCGGGTATGTGCATACTCAGTATGGCCACGGTGGCCCGAGACAGGGGAAGTGTCATGAGCGTTCGGATGGGCGTACTCGCGCTGCTGGTGGGGGGACCCGGCTACGGGTACCAGCTCCGGGGGGAGTTCGAGCACCGCACCGGCGGGAGCTGGCCGCTGAACATCGGCCAGGTCTACACGACCCTGGACCGCCTGGAACGCGACGGCCTCGTGGCCCGCGGCGACGCCGACGACGACGGACACGTCGTCTACACGGCGACCGACGCGGGTCGGGCCGAGGTGGCCCGCTGGTTCAGCGAGCCCGTGCCGGCCAAGCGCGGCCGCGACGAGCTGGCGATCAAGTTCGCCCTCGCCGTGACCGTGCCCGGGGTCGACGTCGCCCGGCTGGTGCAGGTGCAGCGCGGTGCCGCGATCCGGAACCTGCAGGACCTGACGCGGCTGAAGCGCACGACCGACCCGTCGACGGACCTGGCGTGGTCGCTCGTGCTCGAGTCGATGGTGTTCCAGGCCGAGGCCGAGGTGCGCTGGCTCGACCACGTGGAGTCGAGTGTCGCGCGGTACCGGCCGGACGAACACCCGGCGGCGCCTGCCAGTGCCGACGCCTCCGCTGCCGCTGCCGCTTCCGCTCCCCGGAGCGCGCGGTGACCGCCGCACCGCTCCTGCAGCTCGACGCCGTGAGCGTGCACTACGGCTCCGGCGCGAAGGCCGTCACCGCCCTGGCCGGGATCGACCTGCGGGTCGAGCGCGGCGAGATGGTGGCCGTGATGGGCACCTCGGGGTCGGGCAAGTCGACGCTGCTCGCCTGCGCCGGCACCCTGCTGCCGCCGACGAGCGGTGAGGTGCTGATCGACGGCGCCTTCGTGTCCGACCGTCCCGCCAAGGAGCTCGCAGCGCTGCGGCGCCGGCTCATCGGGTTCGTGTTCCAGGACTTCAACCTGATCCCCTCGCTGACCGCTGTCGAGAACGTGGCACTGCCGCTCGAGCTGGACGGGTGGAAGGCCTCGCAGGCCCGCCGCGCCGCGGAGCTCGCGCTGGACAACGTCGAGCTGTCGCACCGCTCCGACGCCTACCCGGACGACCTGTCCGGCGGCCAGCAGCAGCGCGTCGCGATCGCCCGCGGCGTGGTGGGCGAGCGCCGGCTCGTGCTCGCCGACGAACCGACCGGAGCCCTCGACTCGCAGACCGGCGAGGTCGTGCTCCGCATGCTCCGTCGGCACGTCGACGCCGGAGCCGGCGCCCTCCTGGTGACCCACGACGCCCGGCACGCGGCCTGGGCGGACCGGATCGTGTTCCTGCGCGACGGTCGGGTGGTCGACGAGACCGTGTACTCGGGCGTCGAGGCCGCGCTGACGGACCGGACCGCCTCGTGAGCCGGGGTCGGCGTGCCGGGACCGGCCGGACGCCGTTCGCCCTGAGACCGGCGCTCCGTCTGGGGCGTCGACTGGCGTTCGCGAAGGCGGGCCGCGCGGCACTGATCATCGCGCTCATCGGGATCCCCACCGCCGGGTTCGCCGCCGTCGCCGTCGTCGTGCAGTCCACACAGGCCACCGCAACCGAGCGGCTCGACTACGACCTCGGCCAGGCATCGGCGCAGATGCGGGTGTCCGGCCCGGACCTGCCCGGCATGGTGCAGGACCCCGTCCAGTGGCAGTCCACGGACTCGAAGCGGAACAGCCCCGTCACGAAGTCGGACGAGGACTCCCCGTTCACGAACGTCCTGGCCCACGTGCCCGACGGCGCGCTGTCGATCCCGGTCGGCGGCACACCCGTCGTGGTCCAGGGGCCGAAGGGTCCCGTCGGCCTGACCGCGGTCGAGGGCAGCGTCTGGGACCCGTCGCTCGAGGGCCACTGGCACGTGCTCGACGGTTCCAGGCCGACCACGCGCAGTGAGCTCATGGTCACGCCGGCGACGCTCGACCGCCTCGGGGCGCACATCGGCGACACGGTGGACCTGACCGACCCGGTCACCAAGCGCTTCACGATCACCGGCACCATGACCGACCTGGGGACGGACCCGGGTTCGCAGGGCGTGTTCCTGCCCTGGGGCACGACGCTCTCGACGACCGACACCACCGACGACGTCGGGCTCACCGACGTCACCGTGTACCTGCCGTCGGACGCCCCGACGTGGTCGGAGATCCGGCAGCTCAACGCGCACGGCATCATCGTGCAGTCGCGTCCGGTCGTGCTCGACCCGCCCGACGCCCGGCTCTCCGGTGGGCAGCTGGGCTCGACACTCGGCTGGTACCTCGGGGCGATGGGGTTGCTCGGCGTCTTCGCGATGTTCGAGGTCGCCCTGCTCGCCGGGGCCGCGTTCCTGGTCGGTACCCGGGCGGACACCCGCTCGTACGCCATCGTCACGAGCGTCGGCGGCGACAAGCGGTTCGTCCGCACGATCGTCGCCGGGTCGGGCCTGGTGCTCGGGCTCGTCGGCGCGGTCCTCGGGGTCGCCGCGGGCACCGGGATCGGTGTGCTCGCCTACCGGCTGATCGACAACGGCAACGTGGCGTCGTTCCCCGGGTTGCACGTGCCGCCGCTCCTGCTGCTGTCCATCGCGGCCGCCGGGGTGCTCGCCGGACTCGTCTCCGCGCTCGTCGCCGCACGGTCGGCGACCCGGATCAACGTGCTCGCGGCGCTGCGGGGCTCGCTCCGTCCGGTGCCCGTCAGCCGTCCGGCCCGCCGTCGTCGGCGCATCTGGGGCCCACTGCTCATGGTCCTCGGAGCCGTGATGACGATGGCGTGCGGCGTCGGCGTCCTCATGCTCAACGACCGCCCGGTGCAGCACGACCGGTGGGCCTACGTCGTCGGTGCCGGCGTCGCGATCGGGCCGTGCCTGATGCAGCTCGGCATCGCTATCTGCTCACCGTGGCTGCTCGCCCTGATCACCCGGCTCACCTCGCGGGCCGGTCTGTCCGCCCGGCTCGCCGCCCGCGACGCCCGCCGCAACCCGGTCCGCACGGTACCCGTGCTGGCGAGCGTGATGAGCGTCGTGTTCGTGGCCTCCGTCGTGATCACGTGGAGTGCGTCGAGCCACGCCCAGTACGTCCGTGGGTACGAGTACACGACGGCGGTCGGGGTCGCGACGGCCGAGGTGCAGACCGAGACGAAGGACGGCGGCAGTACCGGTCGCCACGACGCAGAACTGACGGCCCACGCCGCGAAGGTGGTGTCCGGGGTCTTCGACCAGGACCGCATCCGGGTGCTCGGTGTCGCGCAGGAGCAGCCGGGCGACACCCCCTCGACCGTCACGATCCCGCACCGCTGGAGCGCGTACGACTGCCCGGTGAACGACACCAGGAGCTGCTCGTACTACCTGGACACGGCGAGCGTGTCGAGCCCGCACATCTGGACCGGGACCGTGGACGACTACGCCGTGCTCACCGGGCACCGGCCGTCCGCCGCCGTGCGGGACGCGCTCGAGGGCGGCGAGGCCGTGTCGCTCTGGCCCGAGTACGCCCACGACGGTGCGGTCCGCGTCGACACCTTCCACGACCGGACGTGGGAGAGCGACCCCATCACCGAGCGCAGCCGACCGGCGGCCAGCGTCTCGATCCCCGCGGTACTCGACGTGCAGACCCCGCGGATCCAGGTCGGCGTCTTCATGACGAAGGCGACCGCCGAGCAGTACGGCGTGCCCGTGGTCGACGGCATGCTCGTCACGACGCTGCCCCACGACCTCGACCCGGCCCAGGCGGACGAGCTGAGCTCGGCGTGGCAGAGCTTCGGCGGCGACGACCGTGCCCGGTGGAGCGGCCCGTCGTTCATGTACGAAGCCGGCCCGATCGACAACGAGGCGATCATCCGGGCGATCGTGCTCGCACTGGCCGCGGCCGTCACGATCGGTGCGACGGCGGTGGCGATCGGACTCGCACGGTCCGACGGCCGGCGGGACGACGAGGTGCTCGACGCCATCGGTGCCGCACCGCGCCTGCGCCGAGGGGTGTCGACCTGGCAGGCGGCGATCCTGGCCACGGTCGGCTCGGTGATCGGGACGCTCCTCGGACTCCTGCCGATCCGCGCCCTGACCCTGCGCTTCACCGAGAGTCCGGTCGGGGTGAACCACATGCCGTTCGTGCCGGACTGGCCGGTGCTGGCCCTGCTCGCGGTCGGCCTGCCCCTCGTGGTGACGGCCGGGGCCTGGCTGACCTCGCGGGGTCGGCGGCGGGTGGCGGTGCGACGGGCGCACTGACGCGCGCGCTCCGCGAGCACGAGACGGACGGGAGGCCCGTGGCGGCGTCGCCACGGGCCTCCAGTCCGTCAGGGAGTGAGCAGAACGCGACGGGTCGCGTCTCCGGACCCGTCGCGTTCTGCTCACTCGATGCCGATCACGCGAGCTCGGGCAGCGCCTCCGCGTAGGTGCGGAAGTCGCCGCGCTCCGTGTGGATCGCCCACAGGCGGTCGGCGATGGACTCCCCGGAGTGCTCGGGCTGCCCGTCGTCGATGCCGAACGGGATGATGAGCTGGCCGACGTGGACGTCCTCGTCGCGGACGGCGTCGTGCAGCAGCTGCGCGTAGGCGCTCTCGGCCGCGAAGGCGACGGACGTGCCGGTGACGCGGGCGCCCGGTCGGACCGCGCTGCCGCCGTTCACGAACAGGATCGTGCCGTGGCCGATCGCGCGCATGCCGGGCAGCACCTGGCGGACGGCGTTGACCGAGCCGTAGACCGAGAACTCGATCGGGCCGACCAGGTCGTCCGCCGTGGTCTCGAGCACGGGGCGCATGTACTCCTTGGCGGGGAGCGGGCTGTACTGCAGCACCTCGATGGGGCCGAGCTGCTCGGTGGCGCGCTCGAGTGCGGTGCGCAGGGAGTCCCCGTCACGGACGTTCGCGGCGAACCCGGCTGCGGTGTGGCCGCGCTCACGCAGCTCCGCGGCGAGGCCGTCCAGCCGGTCCTGGTTGCGGGAGATCAGGGCGACGGCGAAGCCCTCACGGGCGAAGCGCTCGGCGACGGCGAGGCCGAGGCCCTTGCCGGCCCCGACGATGGCGATGGTGGTCATGCGGTGTACTCCTCGTCGCTCACGTGCTCGAGCCAGGTGGTGGTCGTCGCCGGGTCGGCGGCGGCCTCGAGCATCGCGAGGTGTTCCATGTAGTCGGTGGGGGTCGCGCCGTGCCAGTGTTCCTCGCCGGCAGGCGTGTAGACGGTCTGTCCAGCCTGCACCTCGATGACGCGGCCGTCCCGGGTGCCCATCCGCGCGACGCCCTCGGTGACGTGCAGGGTCTGGCCCCTGGCGTGCGAGTGCCACGCGGTGCGGGCGCCGGGCAGGAACCGGACCTTGGCGACGGTCATCGTCTGACCAGGCTCCTTCGGCGAGGCGATGGCGTCGAGGTACACGTCGCCGGTGAACTGCTCGGGCGGGTTCTTGACGGTCGGCTGCTTCGGTTCGATCTGCATGCCGACGACGATAGGCCGCCGTGCGCACCGTCGGGAGGTGCCGACAGACCCCCTCAGGGGTTTCCCGAACGCAGCGTGTGTGATCGACCCACGACCCCGGGAGGATCATCGTGGACACACCCGCCGGAACGCCCCACAGCCGCCGCCGCTGGTCGGTGGCCGGCCTCGCCGCCGTCGCCGCACTGGCCCTCACCGCCTGCACGAGCGGCGACGGAGCAGAGCGGGACGGATCCGACCGGGACGGTTCGCCGTCGGCGCGCGCGACCGCGCCCGCCGACCTGTCGGCCGGTCAGGTGGCGCTCGACGGTGACACCACCGACGTGGTCACCGGCCTGGAGGCTCCCTGGTCGGTGGTCCTGACGGGTGACGACGGCGACGCACTGGTCAGCGAGCGCGACTCGGCCCGGGTGCTCGAGCTGCGGTCCGACGGCACCACCCGTCAGGTCGGCACCGTCGACGGAGTCAGCCACGGCGGCGAGGGCGGACTGCTCGGGCTCGCGCTGCACGACGACGACCTGTTCGTGTACTCCACGGCCGACGACGGCAACCGGATCCAGCGGTACGAGTTGACGGGGAGCACCGGGTCGTGGGGTCTCGGCGAGGCGACGACGATCATCGACGGGCTGCCGAAGAACACGTTCCACGACGGCGGGCGGATCGCGTTCGGGCCCGACGACATGCTCTACGCGAGCGTCGGGGACGCCGGCGCGAGCACGGACGCGCAGGACGAGGAGTCGCTCGCGGGCAAGATCCTGCGGCTCACCCCGGACGGCGACGTCCCCGCCGACAACCCCATCGACGGGTCACTGGTGTGGAGCCTCGGGCACCGCAACGTGCAGGGCATGGGGTGGTCGTCGGACGGCACGATGTTCGCGTCGGAGTTCGGCGAGAACACGAACGACGAGCTCAACGTGATCGAGCCCGGGTCGAACTACGGCTGGCCCGAGGTCGAGGGCACCGGCGGCGAGGACCAGGGGTTCGTCGACCCCGTGCAGCAGTGGTCCACCGACGAGGCGTCCCCGAGCGGCCTCGCCGTCGTCGACGACACGGTGTTCGTCGCGAACCTGCGGGGCGAGGTGCTCCGTGCGGTCCCGGCCGACGACCCCGGCACGGCGACCGAGTACTTTGCGGGGGACTTCGGCCGCATCCGGACGGTGCTCGAGGGGCCGTCGGACACGCTCTGGTTCGTCACGAACAACACCGACGGCCGCGGGACACCGTCGAGCGGGGACGACCGGATCGTCTCCGTCCCGTTCACGCGCACGTGAAAGGGGTTCCCGCAGCCCCTCGCTCGCGCCGGACGGGGCGAAGTACCGTGACGGCATGAACCACCGCGACGAAGCGCGCGACTTCCTCTCCAGCCGTCGCGCCCGCATCACCCCCGAGCAGGCCGGCGTCGAGACCTTCGGCACACGGCGCCGCGTCACCGGGCTGCGTCGCGAAGAGGTCGCACGCCTGGCCGGCGTCAGCATCGACTACTACACGCGACTCGAGCGCGGGAACCTGCAGGGGGTCTCGGACAGCGTGCTCGACGCCATCGGCCGAGCCCTGCAGCTCGACCCCGCCGAGCAGGAGCACCTGCGCGACCTGTCGCAGCACCAGAACGAGACCCCGCGTCGCGCCGGTCGTGTCGTGCCCGTCGCTGCCGTCCGGCCCGAGCTGCAGTACCTGCTCGACGTCGTCACGGACGCCCCGGCGATGATCATCAACAACCGGCAGGACATCGTCGCCGCGAACGCGCTCGGCTTCGCGATGCACTCGGACCTGGTCGCGGCACCGGCGCGGCCGATGAACTTCTCGCGCTTCATCTTCCTCGACCCCCAAGCGCGGAACTTCTACCAGGACTGGCAGCGGGCCGCGCACACGAACGTCGCGATCCTGCGCCGCGAAGCGGGCCGGACGCCGAACGACAAGGACCTCGCCGCGCTGATCGGCGAGCTGTCGATGCGGAGCGACGACTTCCGCGGCCTCTGGGCAGCGCACGACGTCCGACGCCACTACGCCGGCGTGAAGTCGTTCCGGCACCGCGTCGTGGGGCCGCTCGAACTCCACTTCCAGACGCTCGAACTCGCCGAGGACCCGGGACTCGCGCTCACCATCTACCCGGCGACGCCGGGCAGCCCGACGGCCGACGCCCTGCGGGTGCTGGCTTCGTGGGCGGCGACCGAGGGCATCGCGGAGCGGGCGCGCCAGCTCGCCTGACGCGGTGGTCGCGACCACCGCATCTGCCGGGAGGGACGGGGCGGGCCCGCACCGCGCCTCCAGGCCGCTCGTGGTCGCGTCAGACCTCCGGGATCACCCGGTCGAACCGGCTCGTGTCCGTCCCGTCCGGGTCCGGGCCGATCCCTGCTGACGGGTACCAGCAACCCCTGCTTGCGACACCCGGCCGGCCGTACCGTGGAGGCATGGACACCAGAAGCGAAGTGCGTGACTTCCTCCGCACACGCCGCGAGCGGGTCACACCGCAGCAGGTCGGTCTGCCCGACTTCGGTGGGGTCCGCCGCGTCAAGGGACTGCGGCGCGAAGAGCTCGCACTGGTCGCGGGGATGAGCGTCGACTACTACGTCCGGCTCGAGCGCGGGAACCTGACCGGGGTCTCCGAGAGCGTCCTCGAGTCGTTGTCCCGTGCGCTGCGTCTCGACGATGCCGAGCACGCGCACCTGTTCGACCTGGCCCGTCTGCAGAACGCTTCGGGTGCCTCGCGCCGGACGATCCCGACGTCGAAGGTCCGGCCGAACGTGCAGCGGGTGCTCGACTCGATCAGCGCCCCGGCCTGGGTCCGCAACGGCCGGTTCGACTTCCTCGCCGGCAACACACTCGCCCGCGCGGTGTACTCGCCGCTGTTCCTGTCGCCCTCCGGCACCCCGAACACCGCGCGTTTCGCGTTCCTCGACCCGCGCGGTCAGCAGTTCTGGCGAGACTGGGACTCGGTCGCCGGCGACGTGGTCGCCGCCCTGCGCGCCGAGGCGGCCCGCTCGCCGTACGACAAGGGACTGACCGACCTGATCGGGGAGCTCTCCACCCGCAGTGACGAGTTCCGGCGGCGATGGGCCGCACACGACGTGATGCGGCACCGGAGCGGTGTGAAGCGCGTGCACCACCCGGACGTGGGCGACATCGACATGAGCTACGAGACGATGGAGCTCGTCACGGACTCGGGGCTGACCATGGTCGTGTACGGCACCGAGCCCGGGTCGGCGTCCGAGGAACGGCTGCAGCTGCTGGCGAACCTCGCGGCGACGAGCGCGACCGGTGCGACGAGTGCGGCGGCTGCGTCGACCGCTTCCGTCGCCGGTGCTGCTTCCGTCGCTGGTGCTGCTGCTGCCGGGGAGGACGCGTGAACGAGACCGAGTCCGTCGAGACCGTCGTCCCGGCTCCGCCGACCGGGTTCCTCGGCCGACTGCGGCTCCGGTGGCGTGCCGAGCAGGAGATCCACGAGCTCACCCGCGACCGTGAACTCGAGGAGCGGGTCCGAGCCGAGGCAGCGGTGCGGCTCGCGCCCGGGCCGTGGCACCTGGGGGAGCTGTTCCGGCGACGGTGACGGCTGAGGGGGGAGGACAGCACCTGTCACGGCTCCGCGGTCGGCCCTAGCGTCGAGGACATGACCTTCGCCGACACCGACCCCGAGTTCGCCCGGTACCACGCCGACTTCGTGGACGAGACCCTGCGGAACGCATCACTCAGCGAGCACGACCGCGTGGTCGTCCAGCTCGGTGCGACGATCGCGGCCGGGGCGCCGACGGCGTTCCGCGATCTGCTGGACGAGGCCCTCGACGGCCCGCTCTCGCCCACCGAGGCGAAGGAGATCGTCTACCAGGCCGTGGCCTACGTCGGTTCCGCACGCGTCGGCGACTTCCTGACGATCACCAACACCGTGCTGGTCGCCCGCGGGGTCACCCTGCCGTTGGCCGGACAGTCGACGACGACCCCGGCGGACCGACTCGAGCGCGGCCGAGCGGTGCAGGGCTCCGTCGTCGGTGCGGACCGCGTCGACGCGATGTACGAGAACGCCCCCGCGGACGCCGTGCACTTCCAGCGGTTCCTGTCCGGCAACTGCTTCGGGGACACCGTCGGCCGGGACGGGCTGTCGCTGCCCACCCGTGAACTCCTGACCTTCGCGCTGCTCGCGGCGCTCGGCGGGGCCGACGCCCAGGTGCAGGGGCACGTGGCCGGCAACCTGAACGTCGGGAACACCCGCCAGCAGATGCTGGACGTCCTGACCGTGCTCGTCCCGCTCATCGGCTACCCGCGCACGTTGAACGCCCTGGCCGCCGTGAACGAGGGAGCACCCGCAGCATGACCACCGACCACTCGATGTCGACCGGCCGGACCCTGCTGTTCGCCGTCGCCGGGGGAGCGGCGGTGGGCAACCTGTACTGGTCGCAGCCGCTGCTCGACGACATCGCATCGTCGCTCGGCACCTCGGCGTCACTCGCCGGGCTGCTCGTCACGCTGACCCAGGTCGGCTACGCCCTCGGCATCCTGCTCGTCGTGCCACTCGGGGACGTCCTCGACCGCCGGCGCCTCATCCCCTGGGTGCTCGTCGCCTCCGCCGTCGCGCTGCTGCTCGCCGCGATCGCTCCGACCTTCGCGGCGCTCCTGGTCGCCCTGGCACTGGTCGGGCTGACCACGGTCGCCGGGCAGCTCCTCATCCCGCTTGCCGGGGACCTCGCGGACCCCGCGCAGCGCGGACGTGTCGTCGGCACGATCGCCTCCGGGGTGCTCACCGGCATCCTGGTGTCGCGGACGATCAGCGGCCTGGTCGCGGACGCGTTCGGGTGGCGTGCGATCTACGTCCTCGCCGCCGTCGTCGCGGTCGTCCTCGCCCTGCTGCTGCGGCGGGCCATCCCGGAGCTCGACGCCCGCGGCAAGGTGGCGTACCCGCAGCTCATCCTGTCGGTGTTCCGTGCAGTCCGGACCCACCGGACCGTGCAGGTCACGCTCGTGATGAGCTCGTCGGTGTTCGCCGTGTTCACGATGTTCTGGACCGCCCTGACGTTCCTGCTGAGCAGCGACCCCTACGACTTCTCCACCAGCAGCATCGGGCTGGTCGGCCTGGTGGGGCTCGCGGGCGCCGTGGCGGCGCAGCGGGTCGGGCGACTGCACGACCGGGGACTGTCGGTACCGGTCACCGGGGGAGCGATCGTGCTCCTGCTCGTCTCCCTGGTCGTCGCCGGGATCGGTGCGCACTCGATCGTCGTGGTGCTGCTCGCCGTGCTGCTGCTCGACGTCGCCGTGCAGGCCGCGAACGTGCTCAACCAGACCCGGCTCTTCTCGGTGGACCCGGCCGCGCGGAGCCGGCTCAACACGGCGTTCGTCACCTCGAACTTCATCGGCGGGGCGATCGGCTCCGCGCTGGCGTCGGTGCTGTGGAACGCCGGGGGCTGGACGGCGGTCACGATCGGCGCCGCGGTGCTGGCGGGGTTCGCCGCGACGGTCTGGGTCGTGCACCGGAACCGCGGGCTCGTGGTCGAGCCGGAGCGGGCCTGAGTCAGATCGCCAACTCGACGTCACGGCCGTTGACCGTGACGATGATGCGTGGGTTCTCGGCACCGGTCGCGGTGATGTAGCTCCGGAGGGTGGAGAGCAACATGTCCTCGCGCCGTTCCATCTGCGACACCGCCCCCTGACTGATGCCGAGCTCGTGTGCGATCTCGGCCTGCGTGCGCTTCCCCGCTTCACGCACCATCGCCAGGCTCATCGCGTGGACTCGGTCGAGGTCGTCGGCCTCGGTCTCGAGCGCGGCAACGGCGTCCGCGATGTCCGGCTGTCTCAGGAGACGCTCGACGCGGTCGTTCCCGCGGACGAAGTCCTTCTTGCCCATCATCGTTCCTTCGCTCCGCGTCGTTCCTTCAGCAATATTAGCTGAAGCTGATGCGCAGCCCAGGGCGGGGACCACGGGGCTCAGCGGACCAGGGGGTTCGCGACCTCGAGCTCACCGTGGTCGACGAGCCAGCGCACGGCGTCCAGCACGGTCTCCTCGGCGGTGAACGCCGGTGCGTAGCCGAGAAGACGACTCGCCTTCTCGGTGCTGAAGACCTGGCTGCGGGACAGGTGCTCCCAGCTGGCGTCAGCGTGCTCTGGAGCCGTGGTCTCGCGGAACCGGTCCCACGTGACGGGGTCGAGCCGGGCCTCCTGGCCGAACCACGACGCTGCCAGGTGGGCATACCCGCGCGCGGTGAGCGCCGTCGGAGCCGTGACGAAGAAGTCCTCGCCCGCCGCCGCATCGCGGTGCTCGACCGCGAGCTGGAACGCCTGCGCGACGTCGTCGGCGTGCACGTGTGCCATCGTCTCGGCGCCGAGCCCGGGGACCTCGAGCGGTTCGCCGGCGGACAGCTTCGTCAGCACCGACGTGTCGAGGTTGCCGAGCGGACCGATCGGCGTCCAGCCCGGACCGCTGATGTGCCCGGGGTGTAGCGACGTCGTGACCAAACCGCCTGATGCGGTTTCTTCCTTGAGCATCCGGGCGATGGCGTCCTTCTGGACGCCGTAGTCACCGAACGGCGGGGTCGCGTTCTGCTCGGTGATCGGCAGCACGTGCGACGCCCCCGCACGCCAGATCGAGCCGCAGTGCACCAGGTGCGTACCGGTACCGCGGAGCGCGTCGACCAGCGCTGCGGCGGAGGACTCGGTGAAGCAGACGAGGTCGACGACGGCGTCGGCACCGAGCGCGGCGATGCGGCTGCCGAAGGTGCCGTCGCGGTCCTCCTGCTCGCGGTCGGCGGTGATCCGCTCGACCTGCTGCCACTCCGGGGCGTCGGCGTACGGGGTGCTCGTGCCGCGGGTGACGGCGACGACCCGGTGACCCGAGCGGACGAGACGGGGGACGAGGAACGAGCCGATGTGGCCGGTGGCTCCGATGACGACGATGTGCATGGGGGCCACCGTAGGCCGAGGCGTGCGGATCGTGAGCAGGAATGGTCGGGTGCGGCGGTGCGACCCGACCGTTCTTGCTCACGAAACGCGCCCGCGGCGTGCGCGGCGCCCACGGCGAGCAAGCGCAGCGCGCCCGCCGCGCACGAGCGGAACGCTCAGTCGGCGGTGATGACCTTCACGGAACCGGCGATGGTCGCGGCGTCCTCGGCGAGCGCGACGACGGGGTCGGGCAGGCCCGCACCCCCGAGGGCCTTGCGAGCACCCCAGCCGACGAAGCTGCCGACGAGGGCACCGACGCCACCGAGGATCGCGCCCTCGATGCGCAGGTCGCGCTTGCCGGTGGTGCCGAGGGCGGCACCGGCGAGGGCACCGGACGCGACCCGTCCGAGCAGTGCCGAGGGGGCGATGCGGTTCGGGGTCTTCGGCAGCTTGTCGCCGATGAGCTCACCGATGGCGGAGGCCACGAGCAGCCCACGGCCGACCGGGGTGCTGAAGACCTTCCACTGCTGCCACGAACCCTTCAGCGAGGACCGGTCGTGGTTCAGTGCGAGGACGGCGAGCGGGGTGGCGCTCCGGCCGCCGCTCATGATGCCGAGGACCAGGGTGCGGACCAGGGTGTGCTGCTCGTGCTGCTTGCTCATCGTGACTCCTGTCGTGTTGCCCCCGACGGTACGCACGGTGACCTCGGGTGTTCCGAGCATCGCGGGCGACGGGCGGACGTCGGGCGTTCCCCGGGCGTTCCCCGGGCACGGAGCCGCCCCGAGTAGCGTCCGGCCCATGAGCAACGTCATCGTCTTCGGCGGCCACGGCAAGGTCGCACTCCTCGCCACCCGCATCCTGTCCGAGCGCGGACACACGGTCACCTCCGTCATCCGGAACGCCGAGCAGTCCGACGAGATCCGAGCGCACGGCGGCGAACCGCTCGTCGCGGACATCCAGCAGCAGTCCCTGAACGACTTCGCCGAACTCGTCCGCGGGCACGACGCCGTGGTGTGGTCGGCCGGTGCCGGTGGCGGATCCGTCGACCGGACCTGGGCGATCGACCGCGACGCTGCGGTGCTGTCGATCCAGGGCGCGAAGCAGGCCGGCGTCGACCGCTACGTGATGGTGTCGTTCTCGGGCTCGCAGCTCGACCACGGCGTCCCGCAGGACCAGGACTTCTTCGCGTACGCGCAGTCGAAGATGATCGCCGACGCCGTGCTCCGCGACTCGGGGCTGCAGTGGACGATCGTCGCCCCGAGCACCCTGACCGACGACGAGCCGACCGGCTCCGTCGACTGGGACGGCTCGTCGACCCAGGTGCCGCGCGGTGACGTGGCGCACGTGGTCGCCGACGTGGTCGAGAACTCCGGCACGGCAGGCAACACGTTCCGGTTCAACACGGGGTCGACTCCGGTGGCGGAGTTCCTGCGCGCCGACGCGGTCTGACCAAGACCGACTGCGCCGACGCGGTCTGACCGAGACCCACAGACGGACGGGGTCGCGGCGGTTCTCCGCCACGACCCCGTCCGTGTCCCTGCAGAACGTCGAGCTCAGTAGAGCGTCGAGATGCCCGTCATGTCGCCACGGCCGAGCGTGCGGCCGTCGAGCTCGCAGTAGCCGCCGGACGGCTCCATGACCTGGCCTGTGCCGGTCTTCACGTGGTCGAGGCCGTACAGGTGGCCCCACTCGTGCGTGGCGACGACCTGGGTGTCGAAGCGCGCACCCGAGCAGGTGGCCGTCGAGCTCCACTTGAAGCCGGTGGCGTAGCGTTGGTCGGCCTCGCGGGCGTTGCCGTTGCCGTCGAACCAGACGCACGTCACGCCGAGGGTCCCGGTCGGGAGCTTGCCCCAGCCCATCACGTTGTAGCCGTTGTTCCGCGAGCAGCCGCCCTGGTCGGTGAGGTTGGGCTTCTGGGTCGCGAGGCGCAGGTAGTCGTTCTTCGCCGTCGACGTGACGGTCCGGTCACACGCCGAGATCGTGCCGTTCCAGGCGTTCGCCCCCTTGCGCAGGGCGTCCTTGGCGTACGTCGACTTCTGCCCGGTCTGGTTGTAGTACCACTTGACCGTGCTCGGCCAGGTGTAGCCGGACGCCTTGTACGCCGTGCTCGTGCACTTCGTGGTCGCAGCGGTCGTCGCGGCGGGGGCGGCCTGTGCCGTCGCGGCCTGGCTCTGCGCACGCTCCTGCTGGACGGCGGGGGCCGAACCGGTCCAGGCCTCGTCGACGCGGACGGCGACACCGGCGGAGCCGTTGTTCGCGATGAGGACGTCGGCGAGCTCGGGCGCCCCGGGGGCGGCCGAGCTGCTCGCCATGACGCTCTCACCCGGCGCGGGGAGCGCGAAGGTGCGGCCGTCGGGCGTCACGACCGTGCCGGAGGTCGCCGTGCAACCGCTCTCGAGCGTCTGCACCGACAGCGTCCCGGGGGCGCAGCTCGTGCCGGCCCCCGGGCTCGCCGCCTGGGCGGGTGCTGCGGTGATGGTGAGGCCGGCGAGGATCGCGACGATCGCCCCGGTGCTCAGCGCGTTCCTGACAGGACGCATGGTTCCCTTCCAGCGGCAGGCGACGTGCCCCCCGCTCCTGATCGGGGTCCATGCTCGCCGATGACCACGCAGCGGGTCCAGGACTGCGCTGCGGGGACACGCCCCCAGTCAGGGGCGGCGCTCAGGCCATCTGTGCGTAGAAGCGCTCCGGTGCATCGGCCAGCGACGCCTTCACCATCCGGCTCCAGTCGTCGACGAGCACCTCGGCCACGCCACGCTCCACACCGTCGAGTGCCGCACGGGCCACGTCCGTCGGGTCCGTCTTCGGGCCGTCGTAGTCGCCCATCATGTCGGTGTCGGCCGCACCGAGGTGGAGTCCCTGCACGCTGATGCCCCGGTCGGCGAGCTCCAGGCGGACGGCGTTCGTCATGTTCCACTCGGCCGCCTTCGCCGCGGCGTAGCCACCCGCGCCGGGCGCCGCGAACCACGACAGGGCCGACAGCACGTTGACGATCGCGCCGCCGCCGTTCCGCTCGATCACCGGTGCGAAGGCGCGGATCATCGACAGGCTGCCCCAGAAGTGCGTGTCCATGGCCTTCCGGACGATGGTCAGGTCGTCGGTCACCAGGGAGCCCTGCGTCGAGATGCCGGCGTTGTTCACGAGCAGCGTCACGTCCCCCGCGGCTGCGGCCACCGCGTCGACGGAGGCCTGGTCGGTGATGTCGAGGGGCAGCGCGACGACGCCCTCGACGTCGACGAGTTCGGGTCGGCGTGCGGTCGCGTAGACCTTCGACGCTCCGCGCTCCAGCAGCTCCAGGGCGAAGCGGCGTCCGATGCCGCGGTTCGAGCCGGTGACGAGTGCGACCGATCCAGCGATGTCCATGGTGTCTCCTCCTGCCGCGCGGGTGTCTCCCGCAGCGGCTCGGCTACGCTAAGACCTCACATCCATGTCAGGGGCAAGCCCGGATCGGAGCAACATGCGCATCGGTGACCTCGCGGCCGAGACCGGCGTCAGCGTCCGCTCGCTGCGGTACTACGAGGAGCAGGGGCTGCTCACCGCGTCGCGCACCGCGAGCGGGCAGCGGGTCTACACGGACGCAGCCGTCGAGCGGGTCCAGCTCGTGCAGCAGCTGTTCGCCGCCGGGCTCGCGAGCCGCACGATCGTGCAGCTGCTGCCCTGCGTCGACCGTGGGGAGTCGACGCCGGAGTCGTTCGCGCTCCTCATCGCCGAGCGGGACCGGATCACCGCGCAGCTGGCCGAGCTCGAGGCGGTCCGGGGGCGCCTCGACCAGGTCATCGCGATCACCGAGCACCCCACCGCCGAGCACTGCTCGGCACTGCGTGACCGACCTGCGGAGCCGGTCGCGGCCTGAGACGCGGCACCAGGACGGACGGGAGGCCCGTGGCGGGTCCACCACGGGCCTCCCGTCCGCATCCTGGTCACGACCAGGGCCGCGGGTGCGGCGTCAGGGCTGGAACACCTGGATCTGGTCCAGCTCGGCGAACCCTGTCCCCTTGGTGAAGGTGAGCGTGTTCGCGCCGGCCTTCAGCGTGACCGTCTTCTGCGCCCATCCGAACCGGCCCCAGTTGACGGTCGGCGCGTAGCTGACCGAACCGGCCGAGGTGCCGTTGACCGCGAGCGCGTGGGTGCTCGTCGCACCCGTGCCGTTGTCGTACCGGACGTTCACCGTGTACGTCCCCGCGGTCGCGGCCTGCACCGTGAACTGCACGGAACTCGTCGCGTTGTTGATGTTGCCGACCTTCGCGCCGCCCACCGCGTCGGCCTGCGTGACGGTGCTCGTGTCGTTCCGGACCGCGGACTCGGCCTCGTACCGCTGCGCGTTGATCGGGATCGACCCGACCCGCACGTCGTTGTACGTGGTGGTGAGGTTCTCGACGTTCGTCGCCTGGTACAGCGTCTTGCCGTCGGCGCTCGAGTCGAAGCCCTGGGCGAAGCCGCTGAACGTCCCGCCCTCGGCATCCCGCGCGTCGTACGTCACCGCGTACGGCAGCTGCTCCCACGAACCCGTGCCCTGGTTGCGGTTGACGACGAAGTTCTGGCCACCGTCGATGTTGCCCGCGCTGTCGAGGGACCACTTGGACGAGACGACGATCATGCCGTTGGCGTTGCCGGCGGTCGGCACCCAGCGCACCTCGGGCGACGACCCGACGCCACGGCCGTCCGGCAGCGCGATCTTGGTGCCGATGCTCGTCTCGGGGCTCCAGTTCAGACCGTCCGGTGAGGTCTTGAAGTACACCGGCGCCGTGTTGTTCGTCTGGCTCGGCCGGTTCACGACCTCGAACGTCGCCACGTAGTTGCCGTTCGGGATCCTCGTCACCGTGATCATGCCCGGACGGTCGCTCTTGTTGGTCGGTGCGGACACGTTGACCAGGGGACCCCAGGTCAGGCCGCCGTCCGTGGAGCGCCGGTAGCTGACGGCCTGCAGGACGTTGTTCGCCTTCTGCCGCTCGTCCGAGAAGTAGGTGACCAGCCCGCCGTTCGCGTCGACGGCGACGGACGGCTCCCACACCGTCGAGGTCGTCGAGCTCGGGCTCGGGTCGTAGGTGGCCGGGCCTCCGGTGTCGACGGTGCTGACGAAGGACCAGGTCAGTCCGTGGTCGAGGCTCTTGTACATGACCAGTCGGCTGCTCGAGCGGTCGGTGGGCATGATCATGCCGCTCAGCAGCAGCGTGCCGGCCGGCATCGTGCCGAGCTGGACCGGGGTCTCGTACAGCGAGGGCTGCGCGGTGCGGGTGAGCGTCGGGAACTGGGTGCTCGGCTTGACCGTGGCGACGCGGCTCCACGAGGTGCCGTTGTCCGTGCTCCGGTAGATCGGGTAGACCTGCACGCCGTTCTCGAGCACGAGCTGGTCGAAGGTGACGAACTGCTGGCCGTTGGCCGATCCGCTGTTCTTCAGGACGATGTTCTTCGCGTAGGTGGTGCCGGCAGCGCGGCCGCCCTCGGGGTTGAACGAGGAACCCGCTGCCGGCGAGTACACGAGGGCTCCGTTGCCGGTCGTGACCGCCTGTGCGGGGAGGGGGCCGGCGACGCCGGCGACGCCGGCGACGAGGGCTGCCGCGGCGGCGGCAGCGGTGACGACGAACGCGAGCGTTCGGCGTCGACGAGGCGCCGGAGCGGCGCCGAGGCGGAGGGACATGGTGCTCCGTTCGGTTGGTGGTGCAGTGGTGGTGGGCGGAGACGGACTGGAGGCGCGGGACCGACCCGACCCGCGCCTCCCGTCCGTCACGGGGTCGCGGACAGGGCCGCTGCCACGGCCCGTTCCTGTCGCGTGTGCGCGGCGAACGCGTCGGCGACCGGGTTGCGGCGACGGTCGAGGCCGCCGGCGCCGTCCTCGACGAGGTCGAAGAGGCCCATCGTGAGCAGGTGCTCCTGGCGTGGGGCGTCCGTGTGCCGCCAGGTCCACTCGTACATGTCGAACAGCGGCCACCAGGTGTAGCCGACGACCGGCACGCCCTCGTCACGGAGCTCCCGCACGGCCGTGACCGAGGCGTCCAGCCAGCCGATGCGCTCCTCGACCGAACCGGTGACGCACGTCTCCGTGAGCATGACCGGGGCGCCGTAGCGCTCGGCGTAGGTGGTGAGCACGTCGCGGAGCCCCTCGACGCCGGTGTCCTCGTAGGGCCGCGGGTCGGCGAATCCGCCGCCGTGGTGCACCCCCGCCTCGAACACCTCGGTGGAGTGCAGCGGGTAGTAGTTGACGCCCATCACGTCGGGCCGGACGGCGTGCTGCCGGAACCAGTCGAGGTCGGCGTCGGTGACGCCCCCGGACCGGAGTCGACCGACCAGGGGGTGCGCGTCGTCGACGCCACCGGTGACCAGGTCCTCGACCAGGAACGTCTGCGCGCGCAGGCGGGCGACCGTGTCGCGGTGTTCCGGGGCGTCGACGTCGCCCACGTACCGGATGCCGGCGTCCACGTGCACGAAGGTGGCGGCGTCCCCGAGCTCGCGCGTGATCGCGTGCTGCGTCGAGACGAACCCCTTGGCCAGGGCGGACGCGATCCGGGCCGACCCCTCGGCGCCGGTCAGGTACGGGGGCCAGTACCCGTACTCACCCGAGAACAGGGCGTGGATGACGGGCTCGTTGACGGGCGTGTAGTCGGTGGCGACGTCGCCGTACCGCGCCGCGAACCGGGCGGCGTACTCGGTGACGTGCGCCGGGTAGTCGGGGTGGGCGAACTGCCCGTCGAGCCAGAGCGGTGTGCCGTAGTGCAGCAGGTCGACGACGGGGCGCAGGCCGGTCTCGCGGAACCGCGCCATGACGCCGTCCACCCACGACCAGTCCCAGACGCCCGGCTCGGGGGCGACCCGGTACCAGGGGACGCCCCAGCGCAGGAGCTCGGCGCCGACGTCGACCGCCAGCCCGAGGTCGGCGGCGTACTGCCGGTAGTGGTCGGTGAGCTCGTACTCGTCGATGGGCCGTTCACCCGGTCGGGCCTGCGGGACGAAGGTGTCCTCGATGCCCAGGGCGAAGTGCAGCCTGCCGTCGTCGGACCAGTGCATGGTGTCTCGTTTCGTGGTGGGCACGGCCGCTCCGGGCTCGTGCGGGGTCGTCGTCACTTGAGCCCGGTGCTGGCGACGCTCTCGATGAAGCGGCGTTGCACGAGCAGGAACATGACGGCGAGGGGCAGCACGGCGATCAGGGCGCCGGCCATCATCACGCCCTGCGGGATGATCCCGCCGGGTCCGGTCAGCAGGGTGAGGCCGGACGTGATGGTCCCCATGTCCTGGTCGGTGGTGAACACCAGCGGCCAGAGCAGGTCGTTCCAGTTGTTGACGAAGGTGAAGATGCCGAGGGTGAGCAGGGCGGGGACGGCGTTCGGCAGGACGACGCTCCGGAAGATCCGCCACTCCGAGGCCCCGTCGATCCGCGCCGCGTTGTCCAGGTCGCGGGGGAGCGACACGAAGAACTGCCGCAGGAAGAAGATCCCGAAGGCGTCGGCCGCCCGCGGCGCGATCAGCCCCGCGAACGTGTTCACCCACCCGAGGTCGGACACCAGTTGGTAGATCGGGATGAGCGTCGCCTGGAACGGGATCATCAGGCTGGCGACGATCACGATGAGCAGCACCTTGCTGCCCCGGAAGTCGAGCCGTGCCAGGGCGTAGGCGGCGAGCGCGTCGAACGCCAGCGCGAACACCGTCACACCGCCGGCGAAGGCGAAGCTGTTCAGGATGAGCCGCCCGAACGGCAGCTGCGTGAAGATCGCCCGGAAGTTGTCGAGCGTCCAGGTGTGCGGGAACAGCGTCGGCGGGTAGGCGTTGACCTCGCTCGCCGGCTTGAACGCGGTGAACACGATCACGAGCACGGGGAGCAGCACCGCCAGGGTCACGACGGCCACGGCTGCGAAGCCGAGCCACCGCATCGACGGCTGTCGACGGGCCACCGTGCTGGGTCGGACGACGGTCGCGGGACGGGGGAGCGCGGTCATGATGCGGTGTCCTCTCCGCGCTTCCCGAAGAACAGGAACTGCACGAGGCTGAGCAGCAGGGTCGCGATGAGGAGCACGTACGCCAGGGCGCTCGCGAACCCGAGGTCGAGGTCCTTGAAGCCGGACTGGTAGATCTGCATGACGATCGTCTCCGTCGACCGGTACGGACCACCGCCGGTCAGGACGTAGATCTGGTCGAACGCCTGCAGCGCGGCGATGAGGGCGACGATCACGACGAACGCCATCGTGTTGCTCAGCATCGGGAAGGTGACGTTCGCGAACCGCTGGCGGCCGTTCGCGCCGTCGAGCTGCGCTGCCTCGTACAGGCTCGTGGGGATCTCCTGCAGCCCGGCCAGGAAGATCACCACGTAGAAGCCGAAGTTCTTCCACACGGCCACGAGCACCACGGTGGGCATCGCGAGCGTCGGGTCCTGCAGCACGTTGCCGAGCCGGATGCCGACGAGCTGCAGCCAGTGGTTCAGCAGGCCGATCTGCGGGTCGAGCAGGTACGACCACGCGAACGCGGCGACGGCCAGGGACACGATGAACGGCAGGAACAACGCCGACCGGAAGAACCCGCGGAACGGCAGGGCCGGGTGGTTCAGCACGAGGGCGAGCACCAGGGCGACGACGATCGCGACGGGGGTGAAGAGCACCGAGTAGAGCGCGGTGTTGCCGATGGACCGCAGGACGTCGGGGTCGGTGAAGACCCGGACGTAGTTCGCGAAGCCGATGAACGACGGGTCGCCGAACCCGCTGGCGTCGGTGAACGACAGCTGGAGCGCCGAGAGCATCGGCCAGAGCACGAACGCCCCGAGGATGACGATCGCGGGTGCGAGGAACCCGACGATGGTGGCGCGGCGGCGGAACGTGCCGTTCAGGGGCGATCGTCCGCCGAGCTGGCCCGGTGGTCGGTACCGACGGCGTCGGCCGAGTTGCTGCGTGGTCACGAGGGTCCTCCGAGGGCCGCTGCTGCTACTTCAGGGCCGACTGCACGTCGGCGTCGGCGGTGGCGAGGAGCGATCCGGGGTCCCCGCCCGCCATCGCCTTCTGGGTCGCGGTGTCCACGGCGGTGAGCACGTCGGCGCTGTCGACCACGCCGGGCAGGAGCGGGATCGTGGTGCCCGGCAGCCCCGTGAGCGTCGCGACGGTCGGGTTCTCGTCGACGTCGGCGGCGGTGACGTCGGTGCGGAGCGGCGGCCAGCCGGACCCGAGGGCCCACTTCGTCGCGACGGACTGCTCGTTGAAGTAGCGCAGGAACCGCTCGGCTGCGGCCTGCTTCGCGTCGTCGGTCTGGGCCGTCACACCGAGCGAGATGCCGATGGCCGAGGCCACCTGTGCTTCGGGGCCCGCCGGGATCGCGGCGATGCCGTAGTCGATGTCCGAGGCCTCGGCGACGCCGGCCATCCAGGGGCCGCCGATCTCCATGGCGGTCTTGCCGGCCGTGAAGAGCTTGTCCGCGGCGATGCCGTCGACACCGGTCGGCGAGATCTTGTCGTTGCGCACCGCCTTCGCCCAGTACTCGAGCGTCTCGGCGTTCGCGGCGGAGTCGATGGTGGACTTCGTGCCCGCCTCGTTCGTGATCGATCCGCCGTTGCCGGCGAACAGGCTCGGCCAGATGCCGTTGCCGACGGTCTGGTGGTCCGGCAGCACGAGCCCGTACTGCTCGGGGGTGCCGTCGCCGTTCTCGTCCTTCGTGAGCTTCTTCGCGTCGGCGACCCACTCGTCCCAGGTGGTCGGGAAGGAGTCGATGCCGGCCGCTGCGAACAGCTTCTTGTTGTAGATCACGGAGAGCGGGACGAACCCGCTCGGCACCCCGTACTCATTGCCGTCGACCCGTTCCATCGCGACGGCCTGTTCCTTCAGGTCCCCGGTGTTGTTGGCGTCGTCGGCGTAGAAGTCGCTGAGGTCGACCAGCGCCTTCTTCTGCGCGTAGACCGGCAGCCGGTCGGAGGTCATCGCGACGAGGTCCGGGCCCTTCTTCGCGGACAGGGCGGGGAGCATCGTGTCGTCGATCACGGCCCAGGTCTTCGTCTGGGTCGTGATGGTGACCTTGTCCTGCGAGGCGTTGAAGTCCTTGACGATGCCGTCCAGGACCTTGCCGTCGGCCTCGGTGTACCCGTGCCAGAACGTCAGGTCGACGTGGCCGCCGTCACCCGACGATCCGGGGGAGCCGGCGCACCCGGCGAGGGAGAGCGACGCCGCTGCTGCGAGCGCGACGACCGCGATGTGCTTCTTCATCGAAAACCTGCCATCCGTCCGGCACGTCGGTGTGCGGACCTCGTCCATCCCGGATTTACACCGGTGTAAATGTGGACAGTAGCCGGTGCTCGACCGCCCGGTCAAGGGGTCGGGGAGCACCCGTGGTCACCGGGTCAGGCAGCAACCGGACGCAACGGTCCGGACGACGCCCGGACGACGAGTGCGTGCGGGGAGCGCAGCACCCCCGGTGTCGCCGGGGCACCCTCCTCGAGCTGGGCGACGAGCACCCCGACCGCCGTCGCCGCGACCCGGTCCAGGTCGGCCGACACCGTGGTCAGCGCCGGGGTCGAGTACGCCGACTCCTCGATGTCGTCGAACCCGACGACCGCGACGTCGTCCGGCACGGTCCGGCCCGCGAGTTGCAGGGCACTCATCGCCCCGAGTGCCAGCGCGTCGTTGCAGCAGACGATCCCGTCGACCGGCACGCCGGCGTCGAGGAGCTGCCGTGCAGCCGCCGCGCCCTCGGCCCGGTGCCACAGGGCGGTCGGCACGACCCGCTCGAGCGCGAACGGCACGCCGTGGTCGTCGAGCGCCTCGCGGTAGCCCCGCAGACGCTCCTGCGCCGTGCGCACGGGGCCCGACGGGTCGGAGCCGATGAACGCGATCGACCGGCGGCCGGCGTCGAGCAGATGGGCGGTCGCGTCCCGCAGCGCGTCCGCGTTCGACATCGCGATGAACGGCACGGGGGCGTCCGGGATCGGCTCACCGAGCACGACCAGGGGGAACTTCACCTCGAGTGCGGCGGCGTCGCTCGGCCGGACGGTCAGCGGGCTGTAGATGATGCCGTCGATCGAGTGCTCGCGCATCCGGGTGATCGCGTCCGCCTCGCGCACGCCGCTCGCGGTCTGCTCGATGAGCACCGTGTACCCCACGGCTCCGGCAGCGCGGATGACGGCGTCGGCGAGTTCGGCGAAGTACGCCTGCCGCAGTTCCGGCACCGCGAGCCCGAGCACCTTGGAGCGTCCGGCGCGGAAGTTCCTTGCCGAGACGTTGAGCTCGTAGCCGAGCTCGTCGACGGCGGCCATCACGCGGTCACGGGTGCGGACGGAGACGTGTTCGTAGCCGGACAGCACGTTCGAGACGGTCTTCTTCGAGACACCCGCCACGGCGGCGACGTCGCTCATCGTGGGCGGAGAGCGGTGCCCCTGCGCCATCGGGCGCCCCCTCTCACGTGCGGACTGCGTTCGGCAGGAACCTACCGCACCAGCGTGGTGCGGACCGGACGGGAGGCCCGTGGCGGGCCCGCCACGGGCCTCCCGTTCAGGCTCGGCCCGTCCAGGGCCCCGCTCAGTCCGCCAGGAACCGTCAGCTCCCGGTCTGCTCCGTCGGTGCGGCCACGGGCTTCGACTGGCTCGACCCTCGTTGCCGCAGGGACACGGTGGCGATCACCATCACCGAGATGACCAGGAACTCCGACTGCCAGTTCTGCATCGACTCGAACCAGAACTGGCTCGTGCCCAGGTAGCCCCACGCCGAGACCACGCTGTCGCCGTGCTCGAGCTGCTCCTCGTTGTAGGCCGCAGCGCCTCCGATCACGTGCCCCACGACACTGCCGAGGAACAGCACCGCGAACAGGATCAGCAGGGAGTTCTCGTACAGCATGAGCACGATCCCGCCCCGGCGCACCGGCCACGGGGCCTTCGGGTCGTCGGCGTGCTCCCGGGGGTCCTCGTCCTGCGGGCTCTGTTCGTCCAGTGGCTCGGACTCGCTCGACCCCTTCTGGAACAGGAACACCGTGAACACGATGTACGCGCCCATCTGCAGGAACTCGCTCTCCCAGTTCTCGAACGTGGCCTCGGCGAAGTCCCCGCTCGTCAGGAAGCCCCAGAGCGACACGGCTGCCTCACCGTGCTGGAGGGCGTCCGCCGCGGACACCCGCCACCCGGCGAACACCATGCCGACGAAGCACACGACGAAGACGGCTACGTTCGCGAGGAGCAGGCCGTGCCGTCGCACGCGCTGCCACCCACTCGATCCGTTGTGCAGGCCGAGGGTCACCGGGTCCTCCGTTCGTCGTGTCGAGCCCATCCTGGTCCGGACGCCACGAACGCCTTCGCAGGACCGTCCTGGCCGGATCGCGCTGGTGCGCGAGCCGGTTCCGGACACCTTCCGCACACCGGCTGTCCGACTTTCGCCGTCCGACCCCGGTTCGTCCACGACCGCCGGGGAGCCCGACCTACCGTCGATGCCAGCCCGATCGCCAGGACCGCCGACGCCGGCGAGGACGCAGAGAGGAATGGGCCCGAGCCATGACCACCACGACCACCTTCACCACCGACACCGCACTCGCCCCGAAGCACGCCCACACCGCAGTGGCCCGCCGTGCACGCTGCGTCTCCGAGCGCAGCCCCTTCACCGAGATGCGCGAACAGGCTCGGCTCCGGACGCTCATGGTCGCCGCGACCGCGACCGGGATCGTCTCGGTCACCGCCACGGCATCCGCGGCCGTCGTCGTGATCGGTCTCGGCGCATGAGCCCCGTGGCCCAGCCGTTCGACGACGACGCGATGGACGAACTCCGTGCCCAGCCCCTCGAGTGGCGCCGCCGCGGCCTGACACCCCCCACCGAACTCGAGGCGCTCATCACCCGACGGCTGTCCGGCGTGGTGCGGGGCGTCCCGGCTGACCCGACGTACGCGGACTTCTTCGTGGCAGCGTGAGCAGCACCACCCTCGTGGCCGAACCGACCGCCTCGTCCGGAGCGCCGGTCGGGCTCGGAGCGCTCGATGCGCTCGACACCGTCCGCCACCGGCACGACGAGTGGATGCGCGGGCTGCTGGAGCACGAGGCCGCGTTCGATGACCCCCGGGACCGCTTGCTCGCCGTGTTCACCCACCTGGAGCACCGACTCGTGGCCGACGGGCACCGGGCGTGGTCCGACACGGCCCATGCCGGAGCAGGATCAGCCGCCGACGGGACCGACCTCGTCGACCTGCTGCACGACCAGCTGCGGCAGGTCGAGGCGCACGTCGCCGAACGCTGCGCGGCCGCCGCGTTGCCGGCGTACCTCGGCCAGGCGCTCACCCTGCTGCTCCACGGAGCCCACGTCGAGGCGACGGTCCACCGCTCGGTGCAACCGGTCCGCACGGCTCGGACCGCTGCGGCGATGTTGCTCGCGGTGCACGAGGGCGACGCCCTGTTCTGACCGCATCTGGACAATCGCACGATGGCCCCGAACCGGGGTGTGAAACTACTGCTCGAGCGACATGAACGACGACACCGAGCAGCCCGCGCGTATCCGGGTCGACGAGCAGGGCACGGACCTCGCAGCCGCGAAGCAGACCCTCGCGACCGCGTACGACGGCATCGAGTGGCACGCCGACACCACGGGTGACGGGTTCGACTACCGGTACACGGCAGCCGGCGACGGCACGATGACGCTCCGCGCCGTGCACTTCGGTGGACGCCTGACGGGCGAGATGCCCGCCGGTGACGACTTCGTCGTGCAGTGGATCACCCGCGGGCTCGGCGTCCTGGGCGACGGCGGCACCGCCATCCACCTGGTGCCGGGACGCCCGCAGATGTGGCCGAACGAGGCGTTCCCGTTCCGCTTCGAGGACTACGACCAGCGGCTCGTCCAGGTGAACCGCGCAGCCGTCGAGGGGGTCGCCGCCGAGCGTGGCCTGTCGCTCCGCCGCTTCGACCACACCGCCCGGATCGACGACGCGGCGATCCGGCAGTGGCGACAGACGGTCCAGCTCATCTCCGCCACGACCCTGGACCGACAGGCGTCCCCGCTGCTGCAGGCGGAGATGGGCCGGCTGGCCGCGGTGTCCCTGCTCGAGCTCTACCCCCGCGCCACCGCCGACCTGCCGCACGAACTGCTGCTGCCGCAGCACCGTCGGATCCGGCAGGTCGTCGAGTACGTCCACGAGCACGCGCACCTGCCGATCACCAGCACCGACCTGGCCCGGATGGCGCACCTCAGCCTCCGCGCCCTGCAGGCCGCCTTCCAGCGGCTGCTCGGCATGTCGCCGAACGCCTACATCCGCTCGGTGCGCCTCGACCGCATCCGGACCGAACTGCTGGCGTCCGACCCGGCCACCACGAACGTCGCCGACGTCGCCCGCTACTGGGGCTTCGCCCACGCGGGCCGGTTCTCCGCCGCGTACGCCGACCGGCACGGCGAGTACCCGAGCGAGACGCTCCGCCGCTCCTGACGGCGTGCGCGCGACTCAGAGCGTGACGCCGGTGGCCGTCGCGAGCGCGTCGAGCAGTTCGGTGCGGAACCGCTGGTCGGCGACCGCCGGGTGCGGCTCCTGCCGCTCCCCGTGGAACCAGTAACCACCCGTCACGGTTTGGTTCGGGTCGGTCGCGAGCGTCTCCTGCGTGCGGTGTCCGAGCTCGAAGTCGTCCGGAGCGCCCGCCCCGCCCATCTTGGTCGCCACCCAGCCCGGGTCGACGGCGTTGCTCAGCACGCCCGGGCGCCGGAGCGGCACCTCGGCGGCGAGCGCCGTCACGAACAGCTTCGTGTCGGAGTACGAGTTCGTCTCCGACGCGCCGGTCCAGTCGACGGTGTCCAGGCCCGGACGGCCGCCCCGGTGCATCCCGCTGCTCAGGTACACGTGCCGCCCCGGCGAGCGCAGCAACGCGGTGAACAGGTAGGGCGCCACGACGTTGACGGGCACCAGGGAACGGCCGGAGATCACGCCGGCGTTGTGCACGACGGCGTCGAGCGGGGTGCCGGCGTCGAGTTCCCGGGCGGTGGCGATCACGGCGTCGCGGTCCGCCAGGTCGGCGACGACGAGTTCGGCGCCGCGCTCCACCAGGTCGGCGACCGCCTCGGCGCGGCCCGGGTTGCGCGCGTGGACGACGACGTCGTGTCCGCTGCGGAGCAGCGAGTCGGCGGTTCCCCGCCCGAGGCCGTCGGTGGATCCGGTGACGAGGATGCGTGCCATCCGCCCATCATGCGCCCGGCGGCTGCGGCGGGTCCGGCAGGTGGACCGGCAACGGGCGGACTGGAGGCGCGGTGCGGGCCCGCCACGGGCCTCCCGGCTGTTCACGGGCCGGCCACAGGGCCGCGGTACGGTCGCTGCATGAGCAGCTTCCTCGAGCCGATCGACGCCGTCGGCGTCGGTGACGCGACGATCGTGCCGGACGCCACGCGACCGGTCGCGGCGGTCGTCACGGGCGACGACGTGCGGTGGGTGACGTGGCCGGACGCCCCGTTGCCGGACGGTGCGGTCGACGAGGTCGGGGTCCTCGCGACCGACGGGGGCGCCTGGGTCGTCTACGGATCGCTCGAGGAAGTGGGCGACGACCTCGACGAGATGTCCCGGACCGCCGTGCACGTCACGCCGACCGGGGTGACGTGCGCCGTCGACCTCGGTGATCGACGCGTGCTCGGGGCGGACGTCGAGGGGCTGTGGATCGGCGACCCGCGTGACGCGTCGATGTGGATGGGTGAGGACGAGGACTCCGAGGACGACGGCCTCGAGGATCCGGAGGACGACGACGGGGACTCGGACGACCCGCTCGACGGCGTCGACCCGGAGACCCTGCCGTGGGCGCCGACGGAGCCGTTCTGGCCGTCGCCGGAGGAGTGGGCGGCGACGCTGGCGGCCGGCGAGGAGCCGGAGGACGAAGACCCCGAGCTGCTGGACGACGACGACGCGGACGATGACGGCCCCCGCTACTTCTGGAGTGCCGGATCCGACGCCGACGACGAGGACGACTTCCCTCGTCGGTCGGGAGCACCGGCCGTTCCCGCGCCACCCCTGCCGACCCCGCCGACCGAGCTCGTGCTCGTGCGGACCGACGGCAGCCGGACGACGATCGCCGTCGACCACCTGGTCGAGGACGTCCGCCGTACCGGCTCGGTCCTCACCATCCGGTACGCACCGACCGGTCCGCGACTGGAGCCCGACGCGTCCGTGTTCCGGAACGTCGTCTACGTCTCCCGCGAGGTCGACCTCGACGTGACCGGCGGCCTGCCCGCCACCGTGACCACGGGGGACCTGCCGTCCCGCCCTGCGGACGACGAGGACGAGACGTCGTGGGAGGACGAGCAGGACCGACCGGAAACGGCTCTCGCACCGTGGACGGAGCGGTTCGACCTGACCGACGTCGAGGGCGCGCGCTGGCCGCTGCACGACCTGGACGCTGCCGCACGGGAGCGCGCGGTCGCGGACCTCGTGGGCGTGTTCGAGGCACTCGACCAGCCCGACATCCGGTGGACCCGCGACCACCCCGAACCCCGTCGGTCGGTGAGCGACTACCGAGCCGTCGAGGTCACCGTCGAGGGGGAGTGGCCCGCGACCGAGGTCGTGGTGTCGTTCGAGCACCGCACCGTGCCGTACCTGCGGCTCCGTCGGCGCTACCGGGTGTTCGACGACGTCGGGCACGTGCAGGACCGGCCGTACGTCGGCGTGCACCTGGACGAGGACATCGACAGCGGGCACATCGCCGACCGGTCGGACGCGGTGGACGGGGTGCTCGACATCTGAGGGGCGCTGCGCTGCCGGTCAGTGCCTCATCAGACCTCGGCGACGGCCCGCAGCTCGAGCGCCACGGCGTTCAGGTCCTCGATCAGCCCGCCCGCCCGGTCGGCGTACTCGCTCGTCGTACCGGCCGCCGTGCAGCAGGTGTCGGCGCAGCCGTCCCATGCCCCGATGATCCCACCGCACATTGCGGCCCGCTGGTCCTGTACGTTCCCTGTGTAGACATCCCCTGACCAGAGAGGACGCGGCGCCATGAGTGACGGCACGCCCCAGTACAACCAGCAGAACCCGAACCCCTACGCCGCCGGCGGGCAGCCCTACGGCGCTCCGATGCAGCCGTCGTCCGACCGCTTCAACGTCATGGCGATCGTCGGGTTCGTCCTGGCGTTCGTGATCAACATCGCCGGCCTCGTGGTCTCGATCATCGCGCTCTCGCAGATCAAGAAGACCGGGGAGCGTGGCCGCGGCCTCGCCCTCGCCGGCGTCATCATCAGCGCCCTGTCGCTCGTGTTCGGCATCATCTGGATCATCTTCGTGGTCGCGGTCCTCGCGAACGCCCCCACCAGCACCACGGGCGGGTACTGACGCCCACCAGCACCACACCGGAGGCCCGTGGCAGCTCGCCACGGGCCTCCGGTCTGTTCGAGGCTGGTTCCTGAGTCCTGGCCTCAGCCGATGACGCCGGTGTGCTCCAGCACGATGTTCAGACCGATCAGGATCAGGACGACACCACCCGCGATCTCCGCCGGCTTGCCGAAACGGGCACCGACACGGCGACCGACCAGGACCCCGACGAACGACAGCACCGCGGTGGTGATCCCGATGAGCAGCACCGCGCCGCCGATCGAGACGGGCAGGAACGCCAGGGTGACGCCCACCGCCAGGGCGTCGATGCTGGTCGCGACCGCCAGCACGAGGAGCTCGCGGACCGGCAGCCGATCGGTGTCCTGCTCGGTGTCCTCGTGCTTCGAGAACGCCTCCCACAGCATCTTCCCGCCGATCAGCGCGAGCAGCCCGAACGCGACCCAGTGGTCGAAGGCCGCGATGTACTGCGCGAACGCCGACCCGAGCAGCCAGCCGAGCAACGGCATCACCGCCTGGAACACCCCGAACGTCAGCGCGATCACGATCGCGTGCCGCACGTCGAAGCGCTTCATGTGCAGGCCCTTGCCGAGGGCGACGGCGAAGGCGTCCGCGGAGACGCCGAGCGCGATGAGGAAGAGGGCCCAGAAGGACATGGGGGTGGCGCCTTTCGAGACGGTCGGATGGAGACTCCGACGTCTCAGGACCTGACGATCCTGGCACGGTCCACGGCACGAAAAGGCCTGATCAGCGGGATTCGTCGCCCCGAATCCGCGGGTTGGTGGGCCCGGTCCGCCAACCCGGCCCACGTTCTCGACGTGACCAGGGGACGGACTGGAGGCTCGTGGCGGGCACGGCCACGAGCCTCCAGTCCGGCAGTCAGTGCGTCAGGAACCGGCGGCCGCGTGCGCGGCCACCTGGCTGGCCGTCAGTTCGGTGCCGTAGACGGCGGCGTACCGCATCGACCCGGTGAAGTACGGGTTGTTCGTGGCACCCGGCCACCCGCTGACGACGTCGTAGCCGACCCGGAAGTACCCGGTGAAGTTCTCGGGGCTCTTGAACGCCGCGTTCGACGCGACGAGCGTGCCGTCGACGTACAGGCGCATGCCGTTGGTGGGCGACATCGTCGCCACCGTGTGGTGCCAGGCGCCGTCGTTGACAGCCGTCGGCGACGTGATGACCTGGGTGGCGCCGTTGTACGTGCCGAACGCGAGCTGTCCGCTGGTGGTCAGGTAGAGCTTCCGGTCGTGCTGGCTCGACGCTCCGGTCTGGCTGCTGCCGAAACCGACGAGCATGCCGCCGGCGACCGTGGTTCGGAACCAGACCTCCTCGCTGAAGGTCGTCGGGTTGGCGTACGAGCGCGGGGTGGAGACGTAGCTCGTCGAACCGTTGAGCGCGTACGCGCTCCCGCTGTCACGCGGGCAGGCGTTCGGGCTCGGCGTGGTCGCGGTCATGGTGCCCTGGTAGGTGCCGTTCGCGCCACGACCGGACCAGTCGGTGGCCGTCTTCGAACCCGAGGCCTCGGTCAGGCGGTAGGCGAACAGGGCGTTCGCGGTGTCGGCACCGACGGCACCCGTGCACGTGAAGTACGGGGCGGTCGCCGCGGTGTTCGCACTGTTGGTCACACGCGCGCTGTAGGCCGAGCGGGTCGGCGCGAACTGGTTGAGCAGGACGACGACGGCCAGGGCGACCACGAGGAGGACGGCGACGACGCGACCGTCGCGCAGGCGGCGGAGGATCACGAGGGACGCACCGCCTCGACGCGGCCGACGGCCAGGCATGCCACGAGCGGCACGAGGCACACGGCGATCAACGCGACCCAGCCCAGGGGATCGAGGTCGATGTTCGACATGAGCTGGTAGTGCCCGTTCTTCGTCAGCTCGTGGATGACGACCCGACCGATCTCGCCGTCGACCAGGTGGACGCTGTTGCCACCGTGGGCGTCGACGCGGACCGGGAAGATCCCCGACGAGATCACGGTGGCCTCGACCCCGGTCGGGCTCGAGGTGTTCGTGATCGTCGTCACGTTGACGAACGGCTTGAACACGAACGCCGCGTACGAGGCGGTGAGGGCGCTGCCCGCGATCCGCAGGCACGTGCGGGTCACCCGGTCGGTGAACGCGCTGGTCAGGGTCAGGATGATCAGTGTGCCGATGAGCAGGATCGGGGCGGCGCGGAGCAGCCAGCCGATGCGCGGGACCAGGAGCGCGGGGGTGCCGATCACGTCGGCCTGGGTGAGCGTCCACGGGTCGGTCGCGCCGTTGACGTCACCGCGGGTGTGGATCCCGCCGTCCGCGTCGATCGAGACGATGCGGTGCGTGTAGACGACATCCGGGTTGGCGGAGGTCTCGAACGAGACGATGTCGCCGACGCTGAGCGTGGCGACGTCCACCGGCAGGTCGAGCACGAGGGTGCCGACCGGGGCGGCTTCGCCCATCGAGGGGGTCTCGACGACGAACCAGCGGCCGCCGGCGGAGAGGAACAGGACGGCGGCGGTGAGGAGCAGTGCGGCGATCGCGGCGACCGACCAGGCGAGGACCGTCTCGGAGCGGGTGACCTGACGGCCGCGGAGGACCGGGCGGTCGAGCATGCCGCTGAGCGGGATCGCTGCGGTCTGGCTCATGGGCTCTGCTCCGGGAGGTCGGGGTGGGGCCTGTCTCTTATACACATCT
>NZ_QKLH01000019.1:0-71918 GCF_003224215.1 Curtobacterium sp. MCLR17_043
CCCCACCCCCCGCACCACCCGTTCCCCCCGTTCCCCCCGAGGAGCCCGCTCCCGTCGTTCCCTCCGGAGCTCCCTCGCCCTGGTGGCGGCCTTCGCCGTCGCGGTGAGCGGCCTGACCTTCGGCACGGTGCTCGCGGAGCAGACCACGACCCAGTCGGCCTCGGCCGCGGTCGCCTCGGACTTCGACCCGGGCAACATCATCAGCGACGCGAACTTCTACAACGGCTCGGCGATGAACGCCGCCGCCGTGCAGTCGTTCCTGACGAGCGTCGCGCCGAACTGCCGGAAGTCGTCGAGCGGCCCCGCCTGCCTCAAGGACTTCTCGCAGAAGATGAGCTCGATCGGCGCCGTCTCCGGCCGGTGCGCGGCCATCGCGGGTGGCACCAAGTCGGCCGCGACGATGATCGCCCAGGTCGGTGCCGCGTGCGGCATCAGCCAGAAGGTGCTCCTCGTGCTCCTGCAGAAGGAGCAGGGCATCGTCACGACGTCCTCGCCGACGTCCTACATGTACCTGCACGCCACCGGCTTCGCGTGCCCGGACACCGCCCCGTGCGACCCGGCGTACTTCGGCTTCGGCCAGCAGGTCTACGCAGCGGCCCTGCAGTTCAAGCGGTACCAGGCGTCGCCGACCTCGTGGGCGTACCAGGCGGGCCGGACGAACTCGATCCTGCTCAACCCGAACGCGGCCTGCGGTCGGAAGTCCGTCTACATCCAGAACCAGGCCACCGCGAGCCTGTACATCTACACCCCGTACACCCCGAACGCCGCGGCCATGTCGAACCTCTACGGTTCCGGTGACAGCTGCTCCGCCTACGGCAACCGCAACTTCTGGCGCATGTACACCGACTGGTTCGGTGCTGCGGCCGGCGGCGGCAACCCCTACGGCGACGTCGACTCCGTGACCGCGACCTCCACCTCGTCGATCACGGTCACCGGCTGGGCGGCCGACCCGGACACCACCAACGCCCTGCGCGTCGCGTTCTACGTCGACGGCACCGGCGCGAAGACCGTCACGGCGGACACGACCCGGAGCGACCTGGCCGGCACCCTCGGCGCGAACAACACCCGGCACGGGTTCTCGGCCGAACTGACCGGGCTGAGCCTCGGCGCGCACTCCGTCTGCAGCTACGCCATCAACCAGGGCCGCGGGGCGAACACGCTGCTCGGCTGTTACACCCGGACCATCACGAGCGCGGCCCCCAAGGGCGTCCTCGACTCGGTGACCGGCGGCGTCGGCACGATCTCGGCCACCGGCTGGGTCCTCGACCCCGACTCGTCCAAGCCCGGCTCGTGGAAGATCCTCGTCGACGGCGTGAGCAAGGCGACCGGCACGGCGGACAAGACCCGCACCGATGTCGCGAAGGTCTACCCGGGCGTCGGGAGCACCCTCGGCTTCTCGAAGACGATCGGCGGCATCAGCGCGGGCTCGCGCGCCGTGACGCTGTACGTGATGGACAAGCCCGGCACGAAGTACGTGAAGGTCGCGTCGAAGTCGGTCGTCGTGGACGCCCCGACCACCGGCAAGACCGGCAAGACCGGTGCCGTGCGCGGCTCGTACGACTCCGTCACCGGCGGCGTCGGCACGGCCACCGTGCGGGGCTGGGCGATCGACCCGGACGTGTGGGACCCGGTCAAGTACAAGATCCACGTCGACGGGGTGAGCACGAACAGCGGGGTCGCGGACGCCACCCGCACCGACGTCGAGGCGACGCACCCGACGTGGGGCTCCGACGTCGGTCTGACGCTCCGGCTCACCGGCCTGAAGGCGGGCAAGCACACCGTGCGCGTCTACTTCCAGGACCTGCAGGGCGGCAAGTACGTCAGCTTCGGCACCAAGTCCGTGACCGTGACCGCCGCGTCGACCGCCGAACCCGACGCGTCGGGGACGACCGGCAAGACGGGCAAGACCGGTTCGCTCAAGGGTGCGTTCGAGTCCGTGGTCGGTGGCGTGAACAGCGCCACGGTGCGCGGCTGGGCGATCGACCCCGACGTCTGGGACCCCGTCGCCTACAAGATCCACGTCGACGGTGTCGCCATCGCCCCCGGGACCGCGAACGCGAAGCGGACCGACGTCGAGGCCGTGCACCCCGCGTGGGGCTCCGACGTCGGCCTCTCGCTGAAGATCCCCGGGCTGACCGCCGGCACGCACACCGTGCGCGTGTACTTCCGGGAGCTGCCGAGCGGCACGTACAAGAGCTTCGGCACGAAGAGCGTGACGGTCACCGACCCGCCGACCACCGGCAAGACGGGCAAGACCGGCTCGGTCAAGGGCCTGTACGAGTCCGTCACCGGCGGCACGGGCACCATCACCGTGGCCGGCTGGGCGATCGACCCGGACGTCTGGGACCCGGTCAAGTACAAGATCCACCTGGACGGCGTGGCCGTCTCGCCCGGAACGGTCAACGCGACCCGCACCGACGTGCAGGCCGTGCACCCGGACTGGGGTTCGGACGTCGGCCTGTCGCGGAAGCTCACCGGGGTGAAGAAGGGCACGCACACCGTGCGCGTCTACTTCCAGGACCTGCCGAGCGGCACCTACAAGAGCTTCGGCACGAAGACCGTCACCGTGCAGTAGACAGTCACCGTGCAGTAGACGGGCACCAGATGACGGACGGGAGGCCCGGTACCAGCTGGTACCGGGCCTCCCGTCCGTCTCCGGTCGCGTCGACCGCCGTCAGCGGCGCACGCGCCGCGCCATCAGGCCCACGCCGTGCAGCAGCCGGTACTCGGGGGAGCGCGTGAGGCCCTCGAAGCGGGCCGCGATCTGGTCGCGCTCCGCCTCGGCCAGGCGGCGGGCGGTGTCGTACGCGCCGACCTTCTGCTCCGACTCGACCAGGCGCGCGTTGATGTCGTGCACGCCGGCCAGGTGGACGTCGCGGTCGTGCTCGGTCTGCCGGAGCGTCTCGCGCTGGGCGGTGGCCCACCGCAGGAACGCGCCACGCTCGCCGCTCCGGCCCGAGGCGGCGGCGACGGCTGCGTCGAGCGACGGACCGACCTGCTCGGCTCGGCTGCGGAACGAGTGCCGCTCGACCACGACGGCGCGGAGCCGGGCGACCAGGGCGGTGCGCTCGTCGCGGGGCATCGCGAGCACGCGCTCGAGCGAGGCGGCGTCGTCGAACACCGGCACGTCGGACAGGCCGAGCTCGTCGAGCCCGAGCGCGCAGTCGGTGACGGGCAGCGCACCGGACGCGAGCGATTCGTACAGGCGGGAGTTCAGGGTGCCGTACTCGGCGGCCGGCTCGATGACGTCGTCGACGACGAAACCGGCGGCGCGGTAGACCTCGGGCAGGGCGAAGTAGGGCACGGCGGGGCGGAGTTCGACGCCCGCGGAGGCCTCGACGTGGTCGACGTTCGCGGCGAACCAGACGATCGGTTCGGCCGGGGCGACCTCGGCCAGGACGTCCTGCACACGGCGGCGGACGCCCCAGAAGTTGACCGTGGTCACGGCGCGGTCCGTGCGCTCGCGCGGTGCGGGGGCGTCGGTCGTGAACAGCTCGGTGTCGACGCCGATCGGCACCACCTCGACGGGGCCGGAGTACGCCGCCGCGATCGCGTCGCTGGCGATCCCGGACGAGGTCCAGACCGCGTCGAACTCGTCGAGGTACGGCAGGGCTGCCCACTTGGCGGTCCAGTTCCGCACCCACGCCACCAGGGCGGTGCCGGCGGGGACGTACCCGGGCACGAAGGACTCGATCATGCTGACCACGACGGCGGTGTCGGCGGGGAGCTCCTCGCCCCAGCGTTCGAGCGGCCACATCGCGACGCCCCAGCCCTCGGCCCGGAGCGCCCGCGCCAGCCCGAGCGCGACGAACAGGTCGCCCTTGCCCTCGGCCGGGTCGGCGGTCGACACCGCGAAGCGGATCGTGCCGCGGGGGCCCTCGGCGTGCTCGTCGGCCGCGAGGGCCGCGTAGTCCTCGCGGAGGGGAGAGGACATGGGGGTGCTCGGGATCACTGCGGTCACGCACGCCATTCTGCACGAATCCGCAGCGGCGGCAGGGAGTCCCTGGGCGCGCCTTGTAGGGTGTCATCGGCCCGCGGCACCCCGTCGGCCGACCCATCGACCCGCGCCCGGTGCGCGGCAGCTGCTGGAGGAACTCGCGTGACAGAGCGCAAGCCGGGAGTCGTGTCCGTCATCCTCGTGAACTACAAGGGCACGGACGACACCCTGACGAGCATCGCGGAACTCCGCAAGCAGGACTGGCCGCAGGACAAGCTCGAGGTGATCGTCGTCGAGAACGGTTCGGGCCCCGAGCACCTCGGGCGTCTGAAGGCCTCGAGCCTCGACTTCACCCTGATCGACGCGGGTGCGAACCTCGGGTTCACCGGGGGGTGCAACCTCGGCGTCGAGAAGTCCTCCGGCGAGGTCGTGGCGTTCCTCAACAACGACGCCCGCCCGGACACCGGCTGGGTGCGCGAGGCGATGGCCACCTTCGCCTCCGGTGCCGACATCGGCGCCGTCGCCTCGAAGGTCCTCGACTGGGAAGGCGTCAACGTCGACTTCACCGAGGCCGCGATGACCTGGTACGGCATGGGCTACAAGCCCTTCGCCGGGTCGCCGGACACCGGCCGGTGGGAGAGCGAGACCGACGTCCTGTTCGGCACCGGCGCCGCGATGTTCATCCGCGCGGAGCTCTTCGAGCAGCTCGACGGCTTCGACGACCGCTACTTCATGTTCTACGAGGACGTCGACCTCGGCTGGCGGCTCAACCTGCTCGGCTGGCGCTTCCGGTACCAGCCGAAGTCGGTCGCGTTCCACAAGCACCACGCGTCGATGAACAAGTTCGGCGACTTCCGCGAGACCTACCTGCTCGAGCGGAACGCACTGTTCACGCTCTACAAGAACCTCGGTGACGAGCAGCTCGCCGCGGCGCTGCCCGGTTCCCTGGCACTCGCCGTCCGCCGTGCCGTGGGCCGCGGGGAGCTCGACTCCACCGAGCTCGACCTGCGCAACCCCGGCGACGACAGCGTCCCGACCATCCCGGTGCCGAAGACGAGCATGGCGGGCATCTACGGTGTCGACCAGTTCGTCGAGCAGCTGCCGTCGATGACCGAGTCCCGCCGCCAGATCCAGGCGACCCGCGTCCGGTCCGACCGCGAGCTCCTCCGCCTGTTCGGCAACCGCGACGAGCCCGCGTACCCGATCGAGAACTACCTGGCCGGCTACGACAAGATCGTGCACTCCCTCGGCGTGCTCGAGGTCGGTACCCGTCGCCGCGTCCTCATCATCACGGGCGACTCGATCGGCGCGAAGATGGCCGGTCCGGCGATCCGTGCCACCCAGATGGCCAAGCAGCTGGCGTCCGAGCACGACGTCCGCGTGGTCAGCCTGACCCGCTCGTCGCCGATCGACCCGTCGTACGAGGTCGTCACGGTCCCGCACCGTCACCCGCGCCAGATGGTCGAGCACGAGGGCTGGGCCGACGTCATCATCGTGCAGGGCCACGCGCTCCGGCTGTTCCCGGTGCTCGAGTCGACCAGCAAGATCCTGGTCGTCGACGTCTACGACCCGCTGCACCTCGAGCAGCTCGAACAGGGCCGCAGCGACGACGTCGACAAGTGGAACCGCCAGATCCTCGACGCCTCGGACACGCTGAACCACCAGCTCGAGCTCGGCGACTACTTCATCTGCGCCTCCGAGCGCCAGCGGATGTTCTGGCTCGGGCAGCTCGCCGGCTCCGGCCGTGTGAACGCCCGCACGTACTCGCGCGACGCCGACCTGCGCTCGCTCATCGGCGTCGTGCCGTTCGGCCTGTCCTCGACGCCGCCGGTCCACGACCAGCAGCGTGTCAAGGGCGTCGTGCCGGGCATCGGCAAGAACGACAAGCTCGTCGTCTGGGGCGGTGGGATCTACGACTGGTTCGACCCGATCACCCTGGTCCGCTCGATCGCCCAGCTCGCCGAGCGCCGCCCGTCGGTGAAGCTCTTCTTCATGGGCGTGCAGCACCCGAACCCCGACGTCCCCGAGATGGACATCGTCGCGAAGGTCCGCGCCGAGGCCGACGCCCTCGGGCTCACCGGCAAGCACGTGTTCTTCAACGACCAGTGGATCCCGTACGAGGAGCGCGGCGCCTACCTGCTCGAGGCCGACGCCGGCGTCTCGACGCACTACGAGCACCTCGAGACCACCTTCTCGTTCCGGACCCGCATCCTCGACTACCTGTGGGCACGCCTGCCGATCGTCACGACGGCCGGCGACTCGTTCGGTGACCTCGTCGCAGAAGAGAAGCTCGGCATCGCGGTGCACGAGCAGGACATCGACGGTCTGGCCACCGCGCTTGAGACGGCGCTCTTCGACAAGAAGGCCCGCACCGAGTTCATCGGCAACGTCGACCGCGTGCGCGAGCAGTTCACGTGGGAGAACGTCCTGGCCCCGCTCGTCGAGTTCTGCCGGAACCCGATCCGCGCTGCGGACAAGTCGGTGCGCGACACCGCGTCGTCGATCGAGCCGCACAAGATGCGCGTCCGCGTCCCGGAGCGCAAGAAGCTCTCCGGCGTCCGCTACGACCTCGGCCGTGCCGTGCACTACCTGCGCACCGAGGGTCCGCGCAGCGTCGCCGGCAAGGTGAAGCGGCGCCTGAACCGGTGACCCCGGGGGAGACCACCGCCCTCGTCATCGTCCCGACGTACGACGAGGCCGAGAACATCCGTGCGATCACCGCCGCCGTGCTGGCGGCGGTGCCCGGTGCCCACCTGCTCGTCGTCGACGACGGCAGCCCGGACGGCACCGGGGACATCGTGCGGTCCCTGGCGGCCGCGGACGACCGGGTGCACCTGCTGCAGCGCTCCGGCAAGCTCGGGCTCGGCACGGCGTACGTCGCCGGTTTCCGGTGGGGTCTGGAACGCGGGTACCCGCTGCTGGTCGAGATGGACGCCGACGGCTCGCACCCGGCCGACCGGTTGCCGGCCCTGGTCGACGCCGTGACCGCGTCCGACGACGTCCTGCTCGCCATCGGGTCCCGCTGGGTCCCCGGTGGGTCGGTCGTCGACTGGCCGCTCCGGCGCCAGGCGCTCAGCCGCGGGGCCAACACCTACGCCCGCCTGGTGCTCGGGCTCGACGTGCGGGACATCACCGCCGGCTACCGCGTGTACCGCTCGTCGGCGATCGCGCGGATGGACCTCGGGTCGGTGGACTCGAAGGGGTACTGCTTCCAGGTGGACATGACGCTGCGCGTGGACGCCCTCGGCGGCCGCATCGTCGAGGTGCCCATCCGCTTCCGTGACCGCGTGCACGGCATCTCCAAGATGAGCCGGTCCATCGTCCTCGAGGCCATGCTCCGCGTCACCCAGTGGGGCGTGCAGCGCCGCCTCGGTCGCCGCACGCGCCCGTAGCGCGCTCGCGCGCTCGCTTCGTGAGCAGGAACGGTCGGGTCGCCTCCGCAGAAGCGACCGTTCCTGCTCACGATGCGCGGGCCCGGAACGCTGGGCGTGACGGCCTGGAGGCGCGGTGCGGGGCCGCCGCGGGCCTCCCGTCCGGCGGTGGGTCGCGCCGCACCGCCGCTTCGTGAGCAGCAACGGTCGGGTCGCCTCCGCAGAGGCGACCATTCCTGCTCACGAAGCGCCTCGGCGCGCAGCGCCCGCGCTAGACGCGCGGCAGGTGCCGGCGCCACGAGCGGCGCCGCGCGGCGATCACGAGGACCGTCACGAAGAACATCAGGCCCGCGCCGTGCAGCAGGTAGCTCTCCGCCGTGCTGGTGACGGCGAGCAGCACGAGCACGGCGGCCGGCCACACGTACGCCACCCCGGGGAACGTCGTCGCCGTCACCCAGGCGCGCGCGAAGGCGAGCAACGCGGTGATGCCGAGGATGAGCGTGCCCGCGAAGCCGATCTGCAGCCAGGCGTCCACGAAGGCGTTCAGGCCCGAGGTGAACCGGACGCCGGCGGGGTCGATGAGCGTGACGTAGGGCACGACGGGCTCGGTCGGCCACGTGCCCACCCAGCCCCAGCCCTGGATCGGGTAGCGCTCCACCAGGACCCGGATCTGCGACCACAGGTCCGTCCGCGTGGCGGTGCCGCCGGCCGCCCCGATCTCGGCGAGCAGACGGTGCCGGGCGAGCACCCCGACGGCGAGCGTCAGCAGGACGACCGCACCGAGGACGCCGTTGACCACCGGTCTGGTCGCCGGTCGTGCGTGCCGGAGTGACCAGAGCGCCAGCGCGGTGACGGCGAGCGCGATCATCGCGAGCCCGGTGATGGGGGACTGCACGAGCATCAGGGCGATGACGGCGAGCGAGGTCGAGGCGATCGCGCGCCAGACAGTGACCGACCGGGTGAGGAACTCGACCACGAAGGTGACCAGGGCCATCGCGGCGATGAAGCCCATGAAGTTGCGGGTGCCACCGATTCCCTGGATCGGGCCGCCGTACGCGATGTCACCGCGGATGCCGAACGCCGGGAACGGGACGTCGAGGACCAGGCCGGACAGGACCTCGAGTCCGAGGGCCGTCACGAGCAGGATCCGGAAGGCGTCGCCCGAGGCCCGGATCACCTGCACCAGGTCGCGGCCGAGGGCCAGGTACAGCCCGAGGCCGATGAAGCACACGGTCTGCACCAGTCCGCGGAGCGCCACCCAGGAGTACTCGCTCCAGAGCACGCTCAACGCGCAGTAGCCGACGAAGGCCAGCAGCGAGAGGGGGAGGACCCCGTGCCACTCGATCCGGTAGCGCTGGCCGAGCAGGCTCAGCCCCGCGAGCACGAACAGCGTCACGAGCACCGCCCAGGTCCCCGCCCGGCCGACCAGGGCCTCGACGGTGGGCTGGCCGAACCCGAACAGCACGATGACCGTCGCGAGCGCCTGGCTGAACCGTCCACCGGCCGAGAAGCCGATCCAGGCGGAGAGGTACCGGCGCCCGAGCACCTGTCTGCTCACCCGGCCGTCCGTCACGCGTCCATCTTGGCGCACGACCTTGTGACGAGCACACCGCATCGCGGTGTGGCTGTATCGACGATGCGCGATGACCGAACTATCCTCACCGGATGGACCTCGCGCGCAGGGTCGCCGGCGTCCCCCTCGTCGCGGTCGTCGTCGGCCTGCTCACGACCGCCCTGGCCTGGTACCGTCTCGGCCCGGTGCCGCGGAACACCGTCTGGGCCGAGGACGGTGGCGTGTTCCTGCGCGAACGGATCGCGATGGGGCCCGTCGACACCCTGCTGCACCCCTACGCCGGGTACGTGCACCTGCTGCCGCGCCTCATCGTCGACCTCGGGTACGCGCTGCCGCCCGAGCGGTACGCGCAGGTGGTGGCGCTCGCCGCGTGCGCGGTCGTCGGCGGGGTCTGCGCCCTGGTGTTCGTGCTCTCCCGCGACGTCGTCCGCCCGTGGCCGTTGCGGCTGGTGCTCGCCGCAGTCCCCGTCGTCCTGCCGCTCGCCCCGTACGAGATCAGCGGCAACGCGGCGAACCTGCACTGGTTCCTGCTCGTCCTGGTGCCGTGGGTCTTCGCGTGGCGCGCTCGGTCGTGGTGGGCGGCCGGGGCACTCGCCGTGGTCGCGGGTGCGGCCGTGCTCACCGAACCGCTCACCGCGCTGTTCGCGCCCCTGCTGCTCCTCGCCTGGACGCCGCGTGGCCGTGCGCCCGGGCCGGTCGGCCGGTGGACCGCGCTGCCGGTCACACTCGTCGTGGTCGTCGCCCTGGTGGTGCAGGGCGTGACGACCCTGACGAGTCCGCGCGCCCTCGCCACGGGGTCGCCGGCGGCGCGCGACGTGCTCGCGGGGTACCTGCTGCGTCCCGTGGCGGGCGCCTGGGACCCGGACCTCGGCGCGGTCCTGACGGCGGTGGTCGAGCACGGCTGGGCGGTGGTCGTGGTGCCCGCAGCCCTGCTGCTCGTCGTCCTGGTGGCGGCCGTCGTGGTCGGGCCAGCGCGCACCCGGTGGATGGTCGCAGCCCTCGCCGTCGGCTCCGTCGCGGTGTGGTGGGTTGCCCTGCTCGTGAACGGCGGCGACGGCATCCGCTGGTCGGCGCCGGTCGCCGCGATGGCCGCCGTGCCGCCGCAGCGCTACGCCGCGGCCGCCGGCCTGCTGCTGGTGAGCGCCGCGGTGGTCGCCGCAGCCGCGCTCGTGGACGCCCGCAGCTGGTCGCGTGCTGCCGGACGGACGGGAGGCCCTGGTCGCCTCGTCGGCGCGCTGGCCGGTTGGAGCGTGGTCACCGCCGTCGTCGCGTCGGCGGTCCTGCACGTCGCGCCGACGGACACGCGGCGGAGCGACGGGCCGGTGTGGGCGGGGCAGCTGCCGGCGGCGGTGGCGGCGTGCGACGCCGACCCGACGCTCGAGGTCGCCCGGGTGAAGTCGAACCCGTGGTCGTCCCCGGTGTCGTGCTCGTGGCTGTCGCGCTGAGGGAGCGTGCGGGTCAGCGCGTGCCGGCCCAGCGGAACTCGCGCTTGGCGGGCGGCGTGCGCGGACCGTCGCCGGTGGACACCGGTTCCTCGCCGGTCAGCACGATGCGCGTCTTGATGGCGAGCAGGGCGAAGAGCACCCAGTTCCCCTGGTAGAGCAGGCGGGACTCGGCGACGGACTGCACGAGCAGGGCGACGACGACCAGGAGCGGCAGGAGCGACACCGGGTCGAACGACCGCGGACGCAGCGCGGCGTCGTACCCGATGCGGGTCGCGCAGGCCCACGAGCGGGACAGCGTCGTGACCACGTAGATCGCGAAGAGCACCAGGCCGATGATGCCGGTCTGCATCCAGACGTCCAGGTAGGCGTCGTGGGCCTGCAGGTACGTGACGCCCTTGCGCTGCGCCAGGTCGGCGAGCGTCGGGATGCCCGGCCACCAGTACCCGATCCAGCCCCAGCCGCCCACGGGGTGCTGGTCGATCAGGCCGAGCACCTTGGCCCAGATCTCCCCGCGCCCGGTGGCGTCCGAGCCCTTGCCGAGCAGCTCGGACACCGGGCCGCGCAGCACGAACGCGGCGACGGCGGCGACGACGGCACCCACGGCCAGCAACAGGTAGCGCGGGGTGCGGCGCTCGGTCGGGACACGGCGCATCCAGACGGCGGCCAGTGCGACCACGGCGACCACGAGTGCGGCGGCGATGACCGTCGACGAGCGGGTGAGGACGAAACCGAGTGCCGCGACGACGAGCCAGCCGATGGCCTGGTTCCGGCGGATCCGACCCTCGGCGAACTGCACAGCGACCACGATCGCGACCAGCAGGGCCACCATCGCGAGCAGGTTGGCGTTGCCGGGCAGCCCCTGGATCCGGCCCCCGGTGAAGAGCTCGGCGCGCGAGAAGTAGAAGGCGTCGGGGACGTCGCGGTCGCCGTAGTCCGTCCAGATCGGGGCGATCGGGTGCCGGACGAACACCGCGACGGCGGCCTCGAACAGGAGCGAGAGCATGAGGACCCAGCGGAGCGCGAGGCTCAGGGCGTCGGTGATCCGGCGCCACGTCAGGGTCGAGGCGATCGTGAACGCGACGGCCGCGCAGATCACCTGCACGGTCAGGCTCGAGATCGTCGCGAAGCGCCAGTGCGACCAGACCAGGGTCACCAGGCACCAGCCGAGGAACGCCCAGAGCGCCCAGGGGGTGCGGACGAGCGGTGGCTTCGCCCGGACCAGGATCGTGATGCCCCACGCCGCGACGAGGGCCCAGAGGACGCCGGCCCCGACCCAGGTCAGGGTGTTCGGGACGGCGTCGCCCGCGAACAGCACGAACAGCGTCGTCGCCCCGAAGGCGAACGCCTCGCGCTCCGGTACGGTCCCGCGCGCCAGCGGCCAGGTGTTCGTCACGACGCCAGGCTACCGGCCGGTCGCCGTCCGCAGGACTCCACCGGCAGCGCCGGTAGGCTCTGGCCCATGTTCCTCGGCATCACGAACACCCCCCGCGACTACGCCTGGGGCTCGGTCACCGCGATCCCGGAGCTCCTCGGCCGCACCGTCACGGGTGCCCCGCAGGCGGAGCTCTGGCTCGGCGCCCACGCCGGCAGCCCCAGTGTCATCGTCAACCCGGCCATGGTCGGCGGGGCCGACACGCTCCGCGACTGGATCGCCGACGAGCCGGAGACCGCACTCGGTCCGGACCGCACCGGCCTGCCCTTCCTGCTCAAGGTGCTCGCGGCTGCGGCACCGCTCTCGCTGCAGGCGCACCCGACCCCGGAGCAGGCGGAAGCGGGGTTCGCCCGCGAGGAGCGCGAGGGGATCCCGCTCGACGACCCGGCCCGCAACTACAAGGACCCGTTCCCGAAGCCCGAGCTCGTCGTCGCGCTGAGCGAGCGGTTCGAGGCGCTGAGCGGCTTCCGCTCGGTCGAGGAGACCCTGGCCGAGGTCCGCGTGCTCGACGCCGGTACCGGCCGCCTCGGTCCGCTCGAAGTGCACCTGCTGCACGGGCTCGAGGACACCGTCCGCTGGCTCGAGACCGCCGACGAGTCCGCGCTCGCCGTGGTGCAGGCCGCGAGCGACCTGGCCGTCTCGCTCGACGACGACCTGCTCACCCCGAACACCGCGACCGTCCGCGACCTGGCGACCAGCTGGCCCGGCGACCCCGGCATCGTCGTCTCCCTGCTCATGCACCGGGTGACGCTCACCGCGGGGCAGGCCATGTACCTGCCCGCCGGCAACATCCACGCGTACCTCGACGGACTCGGCATCGAGCTGATGGCGCCGTCGGACAACGTGCTGCGCGGCGGGCTCACGCCGAAGCACGTCGACGTGCCGGAGCTCCTGCGGGTGCTCGACTTCACCGCGTACCCGGCACCGGTCCTCGAGCCCGAGCGCCTCGCCCCGGGCGTCGACCGGTTCGCGCCGGACGGCGTCGGCTTCGCGCTGCTGCGGGTGGACGGCGACGGTCGCCCGGTGGGACTGAGCACCGGCGGGGTCGCCCCGCTCGTGGGGCCGTCGATCGCGATCTGCACCGAGGGCGTCGTCACGCTCGTCGGCGCGCAGTCGGCGACCCTGCTCCGCAAGGGCGAGTCGTGCTTCATCACCCCGGACGAGGGCGACGTGACAGTCGAGGCGGACTCCTCCGACGGCATCACGTCGACCGTGTTCATCGCCACCGGCGCCTAGGGGCGCGGACCCGCACCGGGACCGGCGCGGGGCCGCACGCCGTGGCGTGGACCCGCACACCGCCACCGGGGCGTCGCCGACGTCCGCTAGCGTGGCGACCATGAGTTGGCTGGTCACCGGCGGTGCCGGGTACATCGGGTCCCACGTCGTCCGAGCACTGCGCTCGGCCGGCATCGACACGGTCGCGTTCGACGATCTGTCGAGCGGCTTTCGCGCGTTCGTCCCGGACGACGTGCCGTTCGTCGAGGGCACGATCCTCGACGGCGAGCTCGTCGCACGCACGCTGCGCGAGCACGAGGTCACCGGCGTGGTCCACGTCGCGGGGTTCAAGTACGCCGGCGTCTCGGTCGAGCGCCCGCTGCACACTTACGAGCAGAACGTCACCGGCATGGCGACCCTGCTGCGCGCGATGGCCGAGACCGGCGTCACCAAGGCGGTCTTCTCGTCCAGCGCGGCGGTCTACGGCACGCCGGACGTCGAGACCGTGGTCGAGTCCACCCCGAAGAACCCGGAGTCGCCGTACGGCGAGTCGAAGCTCATCGGCGAGTGGCTGCTGCGCGACATGGAGGTCGCCGCGGGCTTCACCACCACGTCGCTCCGGTACTTCAACGTCGTCGGTTCCGGGGAGCCCGACCTGTACGACGCCAGCCCGCACAACCTGTTCCCGCTGGTCTTCGACGCGCTGCTCGCCGGCCGGACCCCGCGGATCAACGGCGACGACTACGCCACCCCGGACGGCACCTGCGTCCGCGACTACGTGCACGTGGCCGACCTGGCGCACTCGCACGCGGTGGCCGCGCGGAAGCTCGAGGCGGGGGAGCCGCTCGAGCGTGCCTACAACCTCGGCAGCGGCGACGGCGTGAGCGTCCGGCAGATCATGGACGCGATGGCGGCGGGCACCGGGATCGCCTTCGACCCCGAGATCGCACCGCGGCGCCCCGGCGACCCGGCCCGCATCGTCGCGACCGGCGAAGCCGCCGCCCGTGACCTCGAGTGGGCCATGCGGCACTCCCTGGACGAGATGGTGTCGAGCGCCTGGGAGGCCCGTCGCAGCGCCTCGTGAGCGCCTGAAGACGAGTCAGTTGTCCCCCGGAAGGCCCACCCGAGCGGTGCGACACGCCCAAACGGGGGACATGACACGCTGGAGCGGTCAGTGCCTTCTATGATCCGCGACTTGACTCAGGCGAATGACACCGCTGTAATTACAGGCAACGGCCGCAAGAGTTGGGGTTCGTTGTCGAGGCGGCAGGGGTGATCAGGGTGAACGGTTCCGAGTTCCACGCCGGAGTTCCGGAGGACTGGCACGTCGATCCCGTGGCGCTCGGCGTCCCGGGTGTCCGACGTCCGGAGACCGACGACGAGGAGAACCCGCTCGCCTGGCAGGTCGACTCGCTCTGCGCGCAGACCGACCCCGAGGCGTTCTTCCCCGAGAAGGGCGGCTCCACGCGCGAGGCGAAGAAGATCTGCACCTCGTGCGAGGTCCGGGCACAGTGCCTCGAGTACGCGCTCGAGAACGACGAACGCTTCGGCATCTGGGGTGGCCTCTCCGAGCGTGAACGCCGCAAGTTGCGGAAAAGGGCGTAGGAGCGTTCACGGCGCGCCAGCGCCGTGCGACTGCGCCCCTGAGGAGCCTGCGACGAAGGCGCCGGAAGGCGACCACCTCCGCCCGTCCCGCACCGCGCAGTGAGCGCATCCAAAGGTTCACGGCGCGCCGCCGTCCGCAGCCGACACCGCGCCTCCAGACCGTAGAGTGACGCCCGTCATGCAGCCCAGAGTCACCGCGATCCTCGTCGCCGCCAACGGGGCGGCCCACCTCGACCGGACCCTGGACGCGCTCGCCGCCCAGACCCGCCACCCCGAGAACCTGGTGGTCGTCGACGTCGGCACGACCGACGGATCGACCGCCGAACTGTCCTTCGGCGGGTCCGCGCAGCTCGTCCGGCTGCCCGCCGGCACCGCGTTCGGTGACGCCGTCCGCCAGGGCGAGCGCAGCGCGCCGCCCGCGGCGACCGACGAGCCGGTCGACGAGTGGCTGTGGGTCCTCGGCCACGACAACGCGCCGGCACCGACCGCGCTCGCCGACCTGCTGTCCGCCGTCGAGATCGCGCCGTCGGTCGTCGTCGCCGGTCCGAAGCTCGTCGCCGACGACGACCCCTCGCTCATCCGCGCCTTCGGCGAGAGCATGACCCGCTTCGGCCGGTCGATCGTGCTGGTACAGGACGAGCTCGACCAGGGCCAGCACGACCGCAACACCGACGTGCTCGGTGTCGCCGCGGGCGGCATGCTCGTGCGCCGCTCGGTCTGGAACGAACTCGGCGGCTTCGACCCGGCGCTGCCGGACGTCGACGCGGCCCTCGACTTCTCGGTGCGGGTCCGCCTCGCCGGACACCGTGTCGCCCTCGTGCCGGAGGCCAAGGTCACCAGCGCCGGAGGGATCGAGGAGTTCGGCCGCAAGCGCGTGTCCGAGGCGCGGCGCGTCCGGATGCACCGGCAGGCGCAGCTGCACCGCCGGATGACCTACGCGCCCGCCGCGCTGGTCTGGCTGCACTGGCTCACGCTCGTGCCGTTCGCGATCGGCCGCGCGCTCGGTCACCTGGTCGCGAAGCACCCCGCCGCCGTCGTCCCCGAGCTCTCCGCCGCGTTCGCCGTCGCGTTCGGCGGCGGCACGAGGCGCGCGCGCAAGCACCTCGCCCGCACGAAGAAGCTCGGCTGGGGGGCCGTCGAACCGCTCCGCGTGAGCTGGCGTCGGGTGCACGAACACCGCACCACCTCGCGGGACGTCGAACTCGCCCGGGCCGAGGACGCCCCGATCGCCCGGGCGTCGTTCCTGAGCGACGGCGGCATCTGGGTGGTCCTGGCCGCGGCGGTCCTCAGCGTCGTGACGCTCTACCCGCTGCTCGGGTCGCCGGCCCTGACCGGCGGGGGACTCCTGCCGCTCTCCGCGACCCCCGGACAGCTCTGGCAGAACGTCGGGTACGGCTTCCACTCGCTCGGCACGGGCTTCACCGGCCCGTCCGACCCCTTCGCCGCGGTGCTCGCGGTGCTCGGCTCGATCGTGTTCTGGTCGCCGTCCACCGCGGTCGTGCTCGTCATGCTCGTCGCGTTCCCGCTGTCCGCCCTGGGTGCCTGGTTCGCGGTCCGCAAGGTCACGACCCGCACCTGGGTGCCGGTCATCGGTGCGTCGCTCTACGCGATCGCCCCGTCGCTCGTCGGCGCGGTGACGACCGGACACCTCGGCGCCGTGATCGCGCACCTGGTGCTGCCGTGGCTGTTCGTCGCCGTGCTCGAGGCGCACCGCTCGTGGGCCTGGGCCTCGGGAGCGTCGCTCCTGTTCGCCGTTGTCGCCGCCTCGGCACCGTCGCTGCTGCCGGTCCTGCTGGTCGGCTGGCTCGTGGCGCTCCTGGTCGGCTGGCGTCGGGCCCACCGTCGTCTCTTCATCCCGGTGCCGACCGCGGTGCTCTTCCTGCCGCTGGTCCTGGCGCAGGCCGCACGCGGCAACCTGCTCGCGGTGTTCGCCGACCCGGGTACGCCGTCCGCGACCCGGGCGCCGTCCGCGCTCCAGCTGGCCATCGGACAGCCCCTGCCCGACTGGAGCGGTTGGCTCCCCGCGACCTCCGGACTCGCGCTGGTCGCGACGGTCCTGCCGATCGTGATGGCCGTCCTCGCGCTCCCCGTGGCCGCCGCCGCGATCGGGGCGATGCTCGGCCACCGCTGGGCGGTCGCGGGCTCGGCGCTCGTCATCGCGCTGCTCGGCTTCGCCACGGCCTTCGCCGCCACCCACGTCACGGTCTCCGGTGTCGGTTCGACCACCACGATCGTCTGGCCCGGCAGCGGTCTGTCCGTGTACTGGCTCGCCCTCGTGGTCGCGGCCTGCATCGGCATCGACGTCCTGCCGAAGGCCGCCCCGGTCACCGGGCTCGTCGCGACCGTGCTCGCCGGTGTGGCCGTGGCTCCGGCCTTCGCGGCGTTCTACCTCGGCACCGCCACGATCGAGCCGACCACCGGCCGGGTGCTCAGCGCCTACGTGAACGCCGAGGCCCAGGCGAACCCCGACGTCGGCACGCTCGTGGTCGTCCCGCAGGACGACGGTTCGCTCGCCGTCACGCTCGAGCGCGGGCAGGGTTCCACCCTCGACGACCAGTCGACGCTCGACGCCACCGCACTCCGGCTGAGCGAGTCCGGCGCACGGCTGACGACGCTCGCCGGCAACCTGGCGAGCCGCAGCGGGTACGACCCCCGGCCGGCGCTCCGCGAGCTCGGCGTGAGCTTCGTGCTCATCGACGACGCCGGTGACGACCCCGAGGCGCAGACGGTGCACGACCGGGCCGCCGGTGCGATCGGTCAGAACGCGCTCTTCACGAGCATCGGCGAGACCACGAACGGCCAGCTGTTCCACTACGAGGGCGAGGTCGACCGCACCCGCTCCGGCTCCGCGGCGACCCAGGCCACCCACGTGCTCTACCTCGTGGTGCTCGGCGTGGTCTTCGGCGCCGCAGCACTCCTCGCGGTCCCGACGGCCCCGCGCCGCCGCCGTGCCACCTCGAACGTCATCGAGGCCGAGGAACCCGCCACCACCTTCGACGAGGAGCGCGACGAATGAGCACCAACCCCTCCTCGGTCCGGCGCTGGATCGTCCGCGGCACCGCCACGGCCGTCGCCGTCGTCGTCGCCGCGGGTGCCGTCACCGCGGCGCACGCCATCGGCACCGAGTCCGAACCGGGTCGACCGGCCGGGCGCACCGTCACGCCGGTCCCCGCCGCCGCCGAGCGTGTCTGCGCCGGCAGTGCGCTGCGCCTGTCCGACGACGCCGGCAACGACGCGACGCAGGCGAGCACCGTCGGCACCGCGACCGTCGCGACGGCGACGACCGGGTCGACGGTCGAGCGGTCCTCGCTCGACTCCTCGACCACCGGCGGCAGCGACCCCCGACTCCTGACGGCCCCCGCTGGCGAGACGACGCCGCAGGTCGCGGGCAGCAGCTTCCAGAGTGTGTCGAGCGGCGACCTGGTGGGGGCGGGCGCGGCCTCGTGCGACGACCCGACCCAGTCCACGTGGCTCGTCGGCGGCTCGACGGAGACCGGTCGGACGAGCCTCGTCACGCTCTCGAACCCGACCGACGTGAACGCCACGGTCGACCTGACGATCTTCGACGGCTCGGGGACGGTCAGCGCACCCGGGACCACCGGCATCGTCGTCGCGCCGAACACGCAGAAGGTCGTCCCGCTGTCGGGCTTCGTGTCCGACGCCGCCTCGACCGTCGTGCACGTCACGTCGTCCGGCGGCCAGATCGTCGCGCACATGCAGGAGTCCGTCGTCCGCACCCTCACCCCGGGCGGCTACGACATCGTCTCCGGTGGGGCCGCGCCGTCCCGCTCGCAGGTCATCCCCGCCGTCGCCCTCGCCGACGCGCAGGCCGCCCAGCGCGGCGACGACACGGCCGACGCGGCGCCGATCGTCCGGCTGTTCGTCCCCGGCACGAAGTCGGCGCGCGTCACCCTCGGCATCAGCACGGCCGACGGCGGCGGCACGACCGTCAACGCCACCGCAGAGCCCGGGGTCGTCACCGACGTCGCGCTCGACGACTTCCCGGACGGCCGGTACTCGTTCACCGTCACCTCGACCGAGCCGGTCGTCACCGGTGCACGCACCACGACGCCGACCGACGGTGCCAGCAGCGGCACCGACCTCGGGTGGTTCGCCTCGGCCGAGCCGCTGGGGGACCGGACGATCACCGCCATCGCCCCGGGCGAGGGCGTGCGGCTGAACTTCGTGAACCCCACCCGCCAGGACCGCTCCGTCACGGTGCGGTCGGGCGACGAGCGGCGCACGCTGAAGATCCTGTCCGGTGCGACCGTGACGCTCCCGGTGCAGACCGCGAAGCAGCTCACGCTGACCGGGACGGAGGGCATCGTCGCGGGCGTGACCTACCGTGGGGCCGACGGCATCGCCGGGTTCCCGGTGCGTCCGGCGACCGACGTCTCCACTCCGGTCCGCGTCTACCCCTGACGCCGGGCGCGGTCAGCCGAGCTCACCAGTGCCGGTAGCGGTCCGGCGCCAGGTCCCAGGGGTCCTTGCCGATCAGCTCGCCGACCGCGCGGAACACCGCGGTCTCGATGATGATGCGGCGGTCGGAGTCGTCCTTCTCGGGGCTCCGGTTCACCCGCTCGACGGGGATCCGGAAGACGGTCACGCGGCGGGTGTCGCGGTCGATCAGCCAGCGCGGCATCTCGTCCGGCAGGGTCGTGTCGCTCGGCATGTCCGCCACCTGGAACACGACGCCGGAGAGCTCCTCGGGCCAGAGTCCGAGCAGGTAGTGCGCGCTGTCGCCGACGATCCGGTCGAACGCCTCGGCGCGGGTGATGATCGGCGCGAGCTCGGGCCCGGTGACGCTCGAGCGCCCACCGCGGCCGTGCCGGGAGCGCCCCCGACCGCGGTCGACCGGGGTGACGAGGCGAGGCTTCCGACGCATCCCCACATCGTACGCGGGGACGGGTGCGCGCCGGACGCTCCGCTAGGCTCCCTGTCGAGATGGACGTGCGGATCTGCAGCAAGGTGGCGTGTGCCAACAGCGCTTCGTCGACCCTGACGTACGACTACGGCGACTCCATGGTGGTCGTCGGTCCGCTGTCGACCCGGGTCGAGCCGCACGGCTACGACCTCTGCGCCCGGCACGCTGCCGCCCTGCGTGTCCCACGCGGCTGGCAGGTGGTGCGGCGCGAGCCGCTCCCGCGCGACGTCGACTGACGGCTCGCGTCCGCGACGTGGGTGCGGGGGTCGGTCTGGAGGCCCGGGGAACGTGACCGGGATCGGCTGGTGATCCGCGCCTCCCGGCATGGAAGACTGGTGGGCATGCCCACCGAAACCCGCACAGCTGCTGCGTTCCGCGTCGCCGACCTGTCCCTCGCCGAGGCCGGTCGGCACCAGATCCGCCTCGCCGAGAACGAGATGCCGGGCCTGATGTCCCTGCGTGACGAGTTCGCCGCGGCGCAGCCGCTCGCCGGCGCACGCATCGCCGGGTCGCTCCACATGACGGTGCAGACCGCGGTGCTCATCGAGACGCTCGTCGCCCTCGGCGCGCAGGTGCGCTGGGCCAGCTGCAACATCTTCTCCACCCAGGACGAGGCCGCGGCCGCCGTCGCCGTCGGGCCCACCGGCACCCCGGACGCCCCCGCCGGCGTCCCGGTGTTCGCGTGGAAGGGCGAGACGCTCGAGGAGTACTGGTGGTGCACCAGCCGCATCTTCGACTGGAGCGACGAGGCCGCCGCGGCGGGTGCCGACTGGACCGGGCCGAACCTGATCCTCGACGACGGCGGCGACGCCACGATGCTCGTGCACACCGGCGCCGACGCCGAGGCGGCCGGTACCGCCCCGGTCGCCGAGCCGGACGCGAGCACCGAGTGGAAGATCGTGCTCGACACCGTCGCGCGGTCGCTCGAGACGTCGTCGGACCGCTGGACCCGCATCGCGGCCGACATCCAGGGCGTCACCGAGGAGACCACCACGGGCGTCCACCGCCTGTACGAGCTGTTCCGGAACGGCGAGCTGAAGTTCCCGGCGATCAACGTGAACGACTCGGTGACGAAGTCGAAGTTCGACAACAAGTACGGCATCCGGCACTCGCTGCCCGACGGCCTGAACCGGGCCACCGACGTGCTCATCGGCGGCAAGGTCGCCTTCGTCGTCGGCTACGGTGACGTCGGCAAGGGTGCGGCCGAGGCGCTCCGCGGGCAGGGCGCCCGCGTCATCGTCAGCGAGGTCGACCCGATCTGCGCGCTGCAGGCGGCGATGGACGGCTACCAGGTCGCGCGCCTGGCGGACGTCGTCGACACCGTCGACATGGTCATCACGTGCACCGGCAACCTGGGCGTCGTCGGTGTCGACGAGATGCTCGGGCTGAAGCACCTGGCGATCGTGGCGAACGTGGGGCACTTCGACAACGAGATCGACATGGCGGGGCTCGAAGCGCTGCCCGGCGTCTCGAAGGTCGAGATCAAGCCGCAGGTGCACGAGTGGCGGCTGCCGACCGGGCGGTCGATCCTGGTGCTGTCCGAGGGCCGGCTCATGAACCTCGGCAACGCGACCGGGCACCCGTCGTTCGTGATGAGCAACTCGTTCACGAACCAGGTGCTCGCGCAGATCGAGCTGCACACGCGGCGCGAGGAGTACCCGACCGGCGTGTACGTGCTGCCGAAGCACCTGGACGAGAAGGTCGCGCGCCTGCACCTCGACGCCCTCGGGGTGCAGCTGACGTCGCTGCGTCCGGAGCAGGCGGCGTACATCGGTGTGCCGGTCGAGGGTCCCTTCAAGCCGGACCACTACCGCTACTGAGCGCGGCGGGGCGGCCCGCTTCCGCTGAACACCGGTGTTCGCATGTTGAACCCCCGCACGCGGGTGTTCGGAGTGCGAACACCGGTGTCTTGCGAGCAGCCCGGTGGCGCGCCGCGCGTCAGCGCCGCGCTCCGCGTCAGCGCGGGAAGCCCGGCGGGGGCGCCGCCGCGGTCGCCCCCGCGGCGGTCAGCAGCTCGGCGCGGGCACCCAGCGCCCGGACGTCCCGACGACGCCGCAGCACGACGACCCCGGCCAGGAAGACCTCCGGCGGGACGGGCGGCACCGGGTGTGCGAACGCGGACACCTCGGCCGCCAGGGTCTGCGCCGCCGCCTCGCGCAGTTCGGGGCGCATCAGCGCAGCCCCGCGGAAGAACGCACCGAGGCGGTTCTCCAACCGCTGCGGCAGCGCCGAGACGTCCGCGACACCGGCCCAGGCCGTCAGCTCCGGGGGCAGCAGCACCTCGGGGTCCCGCTGCTTCGGCAGGCGCTCGTGCTGCACGATCGTCCCCGCCAGCAGGTCGCCGAGGCGCCGCGGCCGACTGCCGAACAGCGCGACGAGCAGGGCGACCGAGCCGAACGTCATCCAGAGCTCGAACAGGCCGACGAGCGACCGCGTGAAGGCGTGCCGGAAGCCGATCGCGCCGCCGTCGAGCCGGACGACCCGGGTGCCGGTGGCGAACCGTCCGACGCTCCGCCCCTTCGTCACGGTCTCGACCGCCGCGGGGACCAGCACCAGCACGACGACGAGCAGCACGATGTTGAGCGCAGCACCCCAGGCTGGCTCGAGCCCCCTCGGCCAGAGCCGCCAGACGCCGAACAGCGCGAGCACGAACAGGACGAGGACGCACAGGCCGTCCAGCAGCGCGGCCGCGAGCCGCAGCACGAGTCCGGCGGGCTGGACGTCGAGCGCGACGCCCTCGCCCACCACCAGCTCGTCGGCGCTCTCGTCGAGGTCGCGCGAGAACCGGGCGTCGGCGAGGTCACGCGGCGTGCGGGGCTTCGGCATGGGATCATTCTGTCGGAGATCGCGCGACCTGAGGGGGAACACGTGGACCTGGATGCCTACACCGAGGTGCACCGTGACCGGTGGCAGGAGCTCGACCGTCTGGCGCGTGCCCGGCACCGGTCCGGCGCGGACGTCGACCGGCTCGTCGCCGGCTACCAGGAGGCGGCGACCGACCTCGCCCGCATCCGGGGCGCCGCACCGCGCACCGTGACCGGCGACCGGCTCTCGCTCACGCTGTTCCGCGCCCGCCTGCGCTTCACCGGCACGCCCGTCGACCCGTTGACCGCCGTCGCCCTGTTCTTCACGCGCCAGCTGCCCGCGGCGCTCTACCGGATCCGCTGGGTGACCATCTGGGTCGCGCTCGCGACGGTGGCGATCGGGGCGATCGTCGCCGTCTGGATCACCACCACGCCGGGTGCGACGGCGACGTTCGGCAGCGAGGAGGCCCTGCGCCGGTACGCCACGCAGGACTTCGTCGACTACTACTCCGACCGTGGCCTCGGGGCCTTCACCGCGCAGGTCTGGACGAACAACGCCTACATCGCCGCGACGATGGTGGCGTTCGGCATCACCGGGGTCTTCGTGCCGTTCTCGATCATGCAGAACGCCGTCAGCCTCGGGGTCTCCGCGGCGATCATGCACTCCCAGGGCCGCCTTGCCGACTTCTTCCTCTACATCTCCCCGCACGGGCAGCTCGAGCTCTACTCGGTCTTCCTGGCCGGCGGTGCGGGGCTGATGATCTTCTGGTCGTGGGTGGCACCGGGGCCCGGACGCACGCGCGCCCAGGCCCTCGCCGAGGACGGCCGCGCACTCATCACCATCGCGATCGGCCTGACCCTGACCCTGCTGCTGTCCGGCATCGTCGAGGGCGTGGTGACGCGGCAGAACTGGCCGTGGCCGATCAAGATCGGCATCGGCACCCTCGCCCTGGTCGCGGTGCTCGCCTACCAGTGGGTGCTCGGCGGCCGCGCCTACCGAGCGGGGGAGCGCGGCGACCTCGAGGAGTTCGAGCGCGGCTCCACCGCCCTGGTGGCCGGCTGACGTCCGTCCCGGTTCAGAGCCGGCCGGTGGCCTTCGCCCGGATGTAGGCGTCGGCGACGAGCGGCGGGACGTCCGCCGGTGCGCCGCGCACGACCTCGGCGCCGGAGCGCCGTGCGACGTCGGCCGCACCGTCCGCGTCGAGCAGGGTGCGTTCGGCGGCCGCGCGTCGGTAGACGTCGCGCTCCGCGCCGGTCGGGAGGCCCGGCACCCGTCCGCCCCGCGCGGTGCGGATCGCCGTGGCCGGGTCCACCCCGCCGCGCGCCATCCGCTGGACGTCCGGGTCCTCGATGCTCGTCACGAGGACCGCGTGCCGTCGGGAGAGTCGGGGGAGTACGGCGAGCAGGTCGCCCGAGGCGCCGACGGAGTCGAGGCTCGAGGCGAGGACGACCATGGCGCGCGAGGTCGTGATCGAGTCGACGAGCGCGGGGACGGATGCCCAGTCGGTCGCGGCGAGCCCGGGTTCGGCCATCGCGAGTGCCTCGCCGAAGCGCTGCACGACGTCGGTGCGGGTGGCGCCGTGCACGCGGTCGTGTGCCGTGTCGTCGAGGACCACCAGGTCGACGCGGTCACCGGCGGCTGCCGCGAGGGCACCGAGGAGCAGCGCCGACTCGATGAAGGTGTCGAGTCGGGGTTCGTCGGCGACGCGGCCGGCACCCGCCCGGCCCGCGTCGACCACGACGACGACGCGCCGGTCGCGTTCCGGTCGCCAGGTGCGGACGACGAGGTCCTGCCGCCGCGCGGTGGCGCGCCAGTCGATCGACCGCACGTCGTCGCCGCGCACGTAGTCGCGCAGCGAGTCGAACTCGGTGCCGTGCCCGCGGAGCTGCAGCGTGGTCTCGCCGTTGAGTTCGCGGAGCCGTGCCAACCGTGACGGCAGGTGCCGCCGGGAGCGGAACGGCGGCGTCACGACGAGTTCGCCCGGTGCTGCGACGACCCGCTGCCGTGCGGCGAGGCCCAGGGGACCGAAGGACCGCACGGCGACCCCGGTGGTGCGGCGTCGACCACGACGGAACGGGGTGAAGCGCATCCGGGCCGTCCGTCGCTCCCCGGCGGGGACCGTCATCCGGATCCGACGGGGACGGTGGCCGGCCGACGGCTCCCACATGTCACGGACCACACCGCGGACCGTCCGGGAGCCGTCGTTGGCGAGCACGAGGGTGCCGTCCGCGGTGCTGTCGCGTCGAGCGAGCCGGGGCATCCGCCGCTCCACGCGGACCCGTCGCAGGTCGGCGGCGAGCACGACGTCGAGCGCCGCGGCGAGCAGCACCACCCCGACCCACGCCAGACCGGCCCACCCGCTGCCGAGCAGCACGGTGGGCACGAGGGCGACGGCGAGGAGCGCGACGAACCGGCCGGAGACCGCCACTAGATCGGCACCCGCACCTGCTCGAGCACCTGCTGGAGCACGCCGTCGGCACCGACGCCCTCGAGCTCGGCGTCGGCGGCGACCCGCAGGCGGTGCCGCCAGACCGGCAGGGCCATGGCCTGCACGTGGTCCGGGGTGATCGCGTCGTAGCCGGTGAGCCAGGCCCAGGCCTTGGCGGCCGCGAGCAGTGCCGTCGCTCCGCGGGGGCTCACCCCGACGCGGACGGACGGTGCCTGCCGGGTGGCCCGGGCGAGGTCGACGATGTACGCGAGCACGTCGTCGCGGGCCCCGACACCGCGGACGGCACGCTGCGCACGGACGACCTCGTCGACGCCGACCACCGGGGTGATGCCGGCCGACCGGACGTCGCGCGGGACGAACCCGTCGGCGTGGCGCCGGAGCACCTGCCACTCGACGTCGCGCGGCGGGATGTCGAGCGTCAGCTTCATCAGGAACCGGTCGAGCTGCGCCTCGGGCAGCGTGTACGTGCCCTCGAACTCGATCGGGTTCATCGTCGCGGCGACGAAGAAGGGGTCGGGCAGGGCCCGGGCGTCGCCGTCGACGCTCACCTGGCGTTCCTCCATCGCCTCGAGCAGGGCCGACTGGGTCTTCGGCGGCGTGCGGTTGACCTCGTCGGCGAGCAGGACGTTCGTGAAGACGGGGCCCTCGCGGAACGGGAACGTGCCGGTCGAGGCGTCGTAGACGAGCGACCCGGTGACGTCGCCGGGCATTAGGTCCGGCGTGAACTGGATGCGCTTCGTGTCGAGCGTCATCGCGGCGGCGAGGCTGCGGACGAGCAGGGTCTTCGCGACCCCGGGGACGCCCTCGAGCAGCACGTGCCCCTGTGCGAGGAGCCCGACGATCATGCCGGAGACCGCGCCCTCCTGGCCGACGACGGCCTTGGCGACCTCGGTGCGGACCCGCCCGAACGCGTCGCGCAGGTCGGAGCCGGCCGCGGTCGTGGGGTCGTGCTCCGGTGCGGTGTGCTCGGTGGTGGCAGGGGGCAGGTCGGTCACGGTCGTGCTCCTGGTCGGTCGGGGTCGGAGGTCGGTCGGTCACCGGAGGTCGCCCGGCGGACGGCGCGTTCGAGGTCCTCGAGCGCGGCGGTGCCGTCGACGAGTGCACGGTCGTCGTCGGTGGTCCCGCCGACGAGCACGGCGCCGACACGGGTGTGCGGGATGCCGGCGGCCTGGGCCGCGGTCCGGACGACCTCGTCGACGTGGGCCGATCGGGGAAGTCCGAGCATCCGGCCGATGCGGCGGACGGCGGCGACGCGCAGGGTGTCGAGGGCGTGGGTGCGGTCACGGGTGCGGGCGTACATCCGGGCACGCCCCTCGGTGGTCTCCGCGGCACGGACGACGACGGGCAACCGCTCGACGACGAGCGGGCCGAGCCGTCGGCCCCGCCAGACGCCGGCCGCCACGGCGACGAGGGCGAGCAGTGCGAGGGCGCTCGGGACCCACGGCGGGGCGAGCTCGCCGAGGGTCGGTGCGGCGTCGGGGGTGCCGACGGCCGGGGTGTACCAGACGAGTCGCTCGTCGGCGCCGAGCAGCCCGAGGGCGAGCGCGGCGTTCCCGGCGGTGGCGATCGTGTCGTTCCGGAACGCCGAGGTCGTGCCGAGCAGGGTGACGTCGCCGCCCTGGGTCGTGGTGCGCACGAGGCCCCAAACCCGGGAGCCGCCCTCGCCGGTCGGCGCACACCGTTCGGCGGTCGCGTCCTGCACGGTGTACCCGGAGCCGGCGGTGGTGACCCGGGCAGCCGAGGCCGCCGCCGGGATCCCGCACGAGGCCGTCGAGACGGTGGCGTCGCCGTCGACCTGGACGGCCGGGTCGACCGGGAACCCGAGCAGTGCCTCGAGTCCGGCGCCGCTCGTGCCGACGACCACGACGTGCCGCGCCGTGCGGGCGATCCGTTCCGCGACGTCGGGGTCGAGCGCCCCGTCGGCGTCGTCGATGAACACCGTGCCGCCGTCGATCCCACCGACGCCGTCGACGGTGTCGGTGACGGAGACCGCGGTGCCCCGCTGCTCGAGCACCCGGACCAGGGCGGCCGAACCACTGGCCGTCGTCGAGGTCGGGTCGAGCGCACGCGGTGCGTCCGGGTCGGTGCCCTGCACGAGGGCGGTCAGCGCGGCGAGCAGGACGCCGACCAGGACGATCGCGACCCAGAACCCGATGCGGAACCGGCGTCCCTCGGCCGGAGCCGGAGCCCGAGCAGGAGTCGGTCCGGCGCTCGTCCGCGTGGCGGTTTCGGTCGTCATGCCGGCACCACCGGTCCCTCGGCCCGGGTGGGCCGGGCCTGCCGGACGGTCCGCTCGGTGTCGAGCACGCGCAGGGCCGCGGCTTCGTCGGCCTCGGCACCGAGGTACCGGACCGCGTCGAAGGCGGTCGCTGCCGCGTCGAGTGCACCGGCCGACGCGGGGAACGGCACGGCGCCCCGTGCGGCGATCGTCCGCGCGGTGGCTCCGGGCACGTCGGGCACCAGGTCGCGCTCGCCGAGGCCCCTGGCGATCGCGCGGAACCCGTCGAGTACCGCTGCCGACCAGTCGGCGCGACGGACGGCGGCCTGGGCCGCTTCGAGGAGTTCCCGGGCGGAGCGCAGGTCGTCGGCGTCGAACACCCCGCCGGTGTCACCGTCACCGGCTCGCGCGCGCCGGCGGGGGAGTCCGCGGGCGACGACGACGAGCACGACGACCGCGACGAGCACCACGATCGCGATCACCAGCGCGGTGCGGGCCGCAGCGGGGGAGTCGATGCCGTCGGCGCGGAGCGACCCGAGCCAGTCGAGGAAGGAGCGCGAGGCACGGTCCCACCACGTCGGCCGGGCACCGTCGTAGGCGGACCGTTCGAGCTCGCGCTCGAGCAGGCGACGCGCCTCGTCCGGGTCGACCGCCGTCACGCCGAGCCGTTCGGCGGCGCCTGGCCCGGACCCTGCTGCCACGGCTGCTGCTGACCGGGCTGCCACGGTTGCTGCTGCTGACCGGGCTGCCACGGTTGCTGCTGCTGACCGGGCTGCCACTGCTGCTGCCCCGGCCACGGCTGCTGCTGCGCCTGCCACTGCTGGCCACCCCACTGCTGCTGCGGCGGCCACGGCGGGCGTGCGACGGGCTCGGACGGGGCGAACGGGTCGGTCGGCTGCCCGGAGTCCAGGTGCGATGCGATCCGCTGGTCGAGGGCCTCGGTGCGGATCCGCCGGTCGATGGCGAGGAACGTGGTGATCGAGGCGCTCAGCACGTCGGTGATGCACTGCACCGCGATCGCGAGCAGGCTGCCGACGACGATGGCGATGACCGCACCGGTGCCGGCTCCCGACGTGCCGCCCGTCTGCCCGAGGGGGTCGAAGGTGCCCCCGACGAGCACGGCGCCGATGGTGAGCGGGATCGACGCGATGGACGCCGCGAACCCGAACATCAGCTGCACGAGCAGCAGGATGCCGAAGGTCCGCCAGAAGGCCCCGCGGGTCAGGCGCCACGACTGTGCGGCTGCGGCGAAGACCGGCCGGCCCTCGAGCGCGATGGTCGGGACGGTGAGCACGAAGCGCGTGGCGAGCCACACGACGACGACACCGATGCCGAGCACGAACAGCACGAGCGCCAGCACGAACCACCCGGTGCCGGAGTCGGCGGCACCCATGGCCGCGAACACCCCGAAGAACACGAGCCCGGCCAGGATCGCGAGGACCGCGCCGGCCCCGATCTGCACGAGCATCCACGCGACGACGGACCACCGGCGGCCGGCGAGCAGCGCCCACAGCCCCCGGAACGTGGCGCGACGGCCGAGGACCCGCTGCCCGGTGTCGGCGGCGACCGGCGCCACCAGGAACCCGCGACCGAGGTAGGCGAGGAACGGCAGCACGACCGAGAGCAGTGCCGTGAGCGTCAGCGTGCCAGCGACCACCGAGTCGGCACCGCTGCCGCCGTCGAGGGCCGAGAACATCCGCGACTGCAACGCCTGCTGCCCGAAGGTGCTGGCCAGCGTCGAGAGCAGGCCGAGCACACCGCTCAGCAGCACGCTCCAGAGCAGCAGCACGCGGGCGTTCCGGCGGAAGACCGTGAACGCCCCGGCCAGGATGTCCCCGAGACCGAGCGGGCGCAGCGGGATCACCGGACGCGAGCCACCGGACGGACCGCCCGGTCGCCCCGGACCCGGCCCCGGGGCGGGCTGCGGCGGCACGGAGAAGCGGGGCGGGCCTCCAGGCTGGGGTCCTGGTCCCTGCGCCGGTCCGGACGCCGGCGGCGTCGGCGCACCCTGCTGCCCACCGCCCGGTGTGTGCCAATCGGACATGACTCCAGCCCCCTCGTCGTGTCGGACCGAGCCAGCGATGCACGGTCCACCCCCATCCTGGCGGAAAACCCGGCGCGGCGGGGCCTCGGCTATCGTGTGGGGACACGTGCCGACCACGGCACCCGCACGCCACCCGGAGTCCAGATCACATGACACCGCGCATCCTCGTCGTCGACGACGACCAGGCCCTCTCCGAGATGATCGGCATCGTGCTCCGCTCCGAGGGGTACGAACCCGAGTTCAGCGCCGACGGCAACGACGCCGTCGACGCGTTCCACGCCACCAAGCCGGACCTCGTCCTGCTCGACGTCATGCTGCCCGGCATCGACGGCATCGAGGTGTGCAAGCGCATCCGTGCCGAGAGCGGCACGCCGATCATCATGCTCACGGCGAAGAGCGACACCGCCGACGTCGTCCTCGGGCTCGAGAACGGTGCCGACGACTACGTCGTGAAGCCCTTCAACCCGAAGGAACTCGTCGCGCGCATCCGGACCCGCCTGCGGCCGAGCGCGTCCGACGCCACCGTGCTGCACGTCGGCGACGTCACGGTCGACGTCGCCGGGCACGAGGTGCGCCGCGGTGACACCGTGATCGCGCTCACGCCGCTCGAGTTCGACCTGCTCCGGGCGCTCGCCGAGAAGCCGAACCAGGTGTTCACCCGCGAGATGCTGCTCGAGCAGGTCTGGGGCTACCACTACAAGGCGGACACCCGTCTGGTGAACGTGCACGTGCAGCGGCTCCGCGCGAAGATCGAGCACGACCCGGACAACCCGAAGACCGTCACCACGGTCCGCGGCGTCGGGTACCGCGCCGGAGGAGCCTGAGCACCGTGCCGCCCTCGACGCGCCCGCCGGGCTCGGCACGCTCCGGCCGGGTCGGCGGCGTCGGCCGGGCCACCGGCGCCGGTGGGTCCGGCGGTGCCGGTGGGTCCGGCAGCACCACCGTCTCGATCGGAGTCGTCGACCGCAGCCGTCGCCGGATGCGGCGCTGGCTCCGACGCGCCTGGCGTCCGATCGCCTACCTGTGGCGGCGCTCGCTCATGTTCCGCTCGGTCGCCATCACCGTGATGACGACCGGGCTCGCGGTGGGGATCATCGGCACCGCGGTCATGGTGAGCATCTCGACGAACGTCTACTCGCAGCGCCGCGACCAGATCGAGTCCGAGTCCGCGCGGGCCACCATCGTCGCCCAGGGGATCTTCGACGCGGCGACGGCGGCCGAGGACAACAACCAGTCCGAGCTCGAGACCCTGCAGAACGAGGCGCAGCAGGCGATCCTGTCGAACACGACGAGTCCGGGCGGCACGAGCATCGCCATCGAGCGGAGCCCGGACCAGTCCACGCCGCAGACGCTGCAGACCATCGCCAGCCAGGACTTCCCGGACGCGGTGATCACCGATGCCCTGCGCAAGGAGGTCGCGCAGAACACCGGTCGGCTCAGCCTGCAGCCCGTGGAGCTCGACGACGACGGGCGCCGGGTGCCGGGCCTCGCCGTCGGCTCCACGCTGCAGATCCCGAGCGCCGGCCAGTACGAGCTCTACCTGGTCTACGACCTCTCCGACGCGCAGCAGACCCTGGACTTCGTCTCCCAGACGCTCTCGATCGGCGGAGTGGCGCTCATGGTGCTCATCGCCCTGGTCACCTCGCTCGTCGTCCGGCTCGTCGTCGTGCCGATCCGCGGTGCCGCCGAGACGAGCCGGAAGATCGCCGCGGGGCGCCTCGACGAGCGCATCCCGGTGCGCGGCCAGGACGACCTGGCGACCCTGGCACGGAGCTTCAACGGGATGGCCGAGGCGGTCAGCCGCCAGATCACCCAGCTCGCCGAGCTCTCCCGCGTGCAGCAGCGGTTCGTCTCCGACGTGTCGCACGAGCTCCGCACCCCGCTCACCACGATCCGGCTCGCCGGCGACATGCTCTACGACTCCAGGCACGCGTTCGAACCGTCGGTCGGCCGGTCCGCCGAGCTCCTGCACGCGCAGGTGGAGCGCTTCGAGATGCTCCTCGCCGACCTGCTGGAGATCTCCCGGTACGACGCCCAGGCCGTGCAGCTCGACACCGCACCCGTCGTGCCGGCCTCCCTCGCCGCGGACATCGTCGAGGAGTTCCGCCCGCTGGCCGAGCGCGCCGGCATCGACCTGCAGCTCGCGACCCCCGGCGGCCACACCACGATGCGGCTCGACGCCAAGCGGGTCCGACGGATCCTGCGCAACCTCGTCGGCAACGCCATCGAGCACGGCGACGCGAAGCCCGTGCAGGTCGTCGTCGACAGCGACGCACGCACCGTCGCCATCGCCGTCCGCGACCAGGGTGTCGGCATGCCGCCGGAGGACGCCGCACGGGTGTTCGACCGCTTCTGGCGGGCCGACCCGAGCCGCAAGCGCACCATCGGCGGCACCGGCCTCGGCCTCGCGATCAGCCTCGGCGACGCGAAGCTCCACGGCGGGCGCATCGACGTGTGGTCCCGACCGGGCGCGGGATCGACGTTCGTGCTCACCCTGCCCCGCAACGAGCAGGGCACCACCGCCACCTCGGCCATCCCGCTGCCCGAGCTCGACGAGTCGTACGACGGCCCCCGCGCCGTGCGAGAGGAGTCCTGATGCGCCACCGGATCCGCCACGTCCTCGCCGTCGCGCTCGCCGCGGTCAGCCTGCTCGCGGTCACCGCGTGCGCGGCCATCCCGACCGACGGTGCCGTGCGCACCGGGCAGACGATCAAGGACGAGTCGCTCTCGGGCGTCGACTTCCGGCCGGACAAGCCGATCACCGGGTCCGACCAGACGGCGATCCTCCGCGGGTTCATCGCCGCCGCCACCGGTGCCCAGGACAACTACGCGATCGCCCGGCAGTTCCTGGCCGCCGACTTCGCCCAGCGGTGGAACCCCCGGCAGGGCGTCACGATCCGGGACGGCAGCGGCACCGTCGAGCGCGCCGACGACCGCGAGCTCACCTACACGATGACGGCCAGCGCCACGGTCGACTCCGACGGGGAGTACACCCAGGCGGTCCGCCCGACCTCGTCGACGCTGACGTTCCAGTTCGTCCGCGAGGACGGCGAGTGGCGCATCGCCTACGCCCCGGACGGCATCATCCTGTCGCCGGTCAGCTTCGAGTCGGTGTTCCAGTCGCACGCCCTGTACTTCTACGACCCGACCTACCGCTTCCTGGTGCCCGACCAGCGCTGGTTCCTCGCTCGGTCCTCCACCAGCACCCGCATCGCCAGCGCCCTGCTCGCCGGCCCCGCCGACTGGCTGAAGGGCGCCGTCGTCTCGTCGTTCCCGGAGGGCACCCAGCTGTCCCTCAACGCGGTGACGATCGACAGCGGCACCGCGCTGGTCGACCTGTCGAGCGACGCCCTGCGTGCGAGCACCGTCGACAAGGTCCGGATGCGCGAACAGCTCAGCAAGTCCCTCGCCTCGGTCGCCACCATCTCGTCGGTCTCGATGACGATCGAGGGAGCGACGCTGTCGGTGCCGGACTCCGGGGGAGCGGACGCCCAGCAGAACCCCGACGTCGACCCCCGCCCCCTGGTCGACGAGGACGGCGTCGTCGGCTACGCCGCCTCGGGCACCGGCAAGGTCGCCGAGCTCGGCAGCGGCGTCGGGGCCGCGATCGCCGGCCTCGACCCGACCTCGATCGCCCTGTCGGCGTCCGGCACCACCGCAGCCGTCGGCAACCGGGACGGCGTCGTCGTCGTGCGTGGCAAGGACCGCCTGCGCGTCGACGCCCGCGAGGGCCTCGTCGCCCCCGCCGTCGACGACCTCGGCTTCGTCTGGGTGGGGCAGCAGTCCGACACCCGTCACATCACCGCCTACGGCCTCGGCGGCGACCCCCACCAGGTGCGCACCACCCTGCCGCGCGGCGACCTCGTGTCGTTCCAGGTGTCCCGCGACTCCACCAGGGCACTCGCACTCATCGAGACCGCGGACGGCCCCGGCCTGTACGTGATGGCGATCATCCGCGGGTCCGACCGGTCACCGACCTCGTTCGGCGCCCCGGTCCGGGTGCAGGCCGCCAGCGGCACCGCGGTCGACGCCACGTGGGTGAACGACACCGACGTCGCCTCGGTCGGGCAGACGCCGACCGGTCCGAACATCGTCCGCACCACCATCGGCGGCAAGTCGAGCACCCTGCCGAAGCCCGACGGTCGCGCCACCGCGATCAGCGGCGGCAGCGGCGGCGCGCTGCTGCTCCGGATGTCGAGCGGCGACGTCCTGCAGTCCACCGGGGGCGGCTGGGACTCGACGGGCGTCACCGCCGACGTGCTCGGCGTCCAGCGCTGACGCCACCGTCCTCCACAGCCCACCCGGCCTGGAGGCCCGTCCACCGTCCGGCTCGCCGGCCCACCGCCGTCGTCCGGTCACCACCACAGTCGTGGGCATGCCCCCTGACGACGCCCCCACCCCGTGGCGTGACGCCCTGCTCGCCGTGCTCGGGCTCTTCCTGCCCGTCGCCTGCCTGGGCTGCGGCCGCCCGGACCGCGCGCTCTGCCCACCGTGCCGCACGGCGCTCGCCGCACGGCCCCGGCGGGTCCGCCTGGTCGCCGGCGTCCGGCTCGACGCGGCCTTCGAGTACGAGGGACTGGTCCGCACCCTGGTGCTCGAACTCAAGCTCCGGGGCCGGGTCGACGTCGCCCGTCCGCTCGGCGTCCGCTTCGGTGTCCTCGTCCGCGCGGCGCTCGCCGCGGCCCCGGACGGCACCGTGGTGCTCCGGGTTCCGCCGTCCCGCGCGGGTGCCCGCCGCCGTGGGTTCGACCCGGTGGTGCTGCTGCTCGCCCGTGGTGGTGTGCGGCACACGGGGCGCCTCGGCCGGACCCCTGCCGGACGACGGCGATCCGGACCGGGGCAGAAGGAGCGGTCGGCGGTGGAACGCGTCGCCGCGACCGTCGGGACCCTGCGGGCGACCGGTGTCGACGGCCGCGACGTCGTGCTCGTCGACGACGTCGTGACGACGGGCGTCACGATGGCCGAGGGCGTCCGCGCGGTGCGGGCGGCGGGCGGTCGGGTGGTGCGCTGCGTCGCCGTGGCGAGCGTCGACGACTGATGCTCGGTGAACACCCGGTGGCCGCTGTGTGTCCGGTGAGTGTCCGACGGACTCGCCGCCTCGCCGTGACGCCGAGGGTGCGCCGGGTCTAGCCTCGCGACAAGGCGTTCGGGTCGCCGGACGGAGGCGACGCGCCGACACTGGATGGGAGCCGCCACATGGACGTGACGATCACGGGCCGGAACGTCGGGGTCACCGACCGTTTCCGCACCTACGTCGAACAGAAGTCCGAGAAGATCGACGTGCTCGCCGACCGCGCCCTCGCCTTCGAGGTGCGCATCAGCCGCCACCACGAGAAGTCGAGCGGCAGCCAGGGCGAGGACCGCGTGGAGCTCACGCTGATCGGACCGGGGCCGCTCGTACGGGCCGAGTCCGCGGCGTCGGACAAGTACGCCGCCTTCGACCTCGCCTTCGCGCGGATCATGGAACGCCTCCGTCGGGCGCGTGACCGCCGCAAGGTGCACCACGGCCGGCACCGCCCCACCTCGGTCGCCGAGGCCGCCGGCAGCGGGTTCGACGGCATGGGCGTCGTCCCGGCCGACGGCAAGCTCATCGAGGACGTCGCGACCGGTGCCGTCCCGGTCGTCGATCAAGAGGCCGCCGAGGACGAGAACGAGGTCTACAGCCCGGTCGTCATCCGGCACAAGGTCTTCGAGGCCGCCCCGATGACGGTCGACGACGCCCTGTACTACATGGAACTCGTCGGGCACGACTTCTACCTGTTCCTCGACGCCGAGACCCGCCGCCCGAGTGTCGTGTACCGACGCAAGGGCTGGGACTACGGCGTGATCGGCATCGACGAGGTGCCCGCCGGCCAGGCGCCGGCCGCGGTCGACACCGACGCGGAGCGCGCAGCCGCGATCGCCTGATCCGACTCGGGGCCTCCGGTCCCGCACCGTGTGCGCGGTCCGTTCGCGGGCCGCGCACACCCGTGTCCGCGACAGCCGCGCCGCTCACAGCGCCGTGGGTTCGCGGGTTGCTAGCATGACTGGTCGATCGGGCGTGCAGGTCGCGCGCGACGACCTCGTAAGGAGTTCACGTGGCAAACGTGCTGGAGAAGGTCCTCCGCATCGGCGAAGGACGAACCCTCCGCCGGCTGAAGGCGTACGCCTCGGCCATCAACGACCTCGAGGACGACTTCTCGAGCCTCACCGACGAGGAACTCCACGACGAGACCAAGGAGCTGCGCGAGCGGTACGCCAACGGCGAGACCCTCGACGACCTCCTGCCCGAGGCGTTCGCCGCCGTGCGTGAAGCCGCGAAGCGGACCCTGGGCATGCGGCACTTCGACGTGCAGCTCATGGGTGGCGCGGCGCTGCACCTCGGCAACATCGCTGAGATGAAGACCGGTGAGGGCAAGACCCTCGTCGCGACGACCGCCGCCTACCTCAACGCGATCCCGTCGCGCGGAGTGCACGTCATCACGGTCAACGACTACCTGGCGTCGTACCAGTCCGAGATCATGGGCCGCGTCTTCCGCGCGCTGGGCATGACCACCGGCTGCATCATCGCGAACCAGACCCCGGCCGAGCGCCGCGAGCAGTACGCCGCCGACATCACGTACGGCACCAACAACGAGTTCGGCTTCGACTACCTGCGCGACAACATGGCGTGGCAGGCGTCCGACATGGTGCAGCGCGGTCACTTCTTCGCCGTCGTGGACGAGGTCGACTCGATCCTCATCGACGAGGCCCGCACGCCGCTCATCATCTCCGGTCCGTCCTCGGGCGAGGCCAACCGCTGGTTCACCGAGTTCGCCTCGATCGCCAAGCGCCTCACCCCGGGCGAGGACTACGAGGTCGACGAGAAGAAGCGCACCGTCGGTGTCCTCGAGCCCGGCATCGAGAAGGTCGAGGACTACCTCGGCATCGAGAACCTGTACGAGTCGGCGAACACCCCGCTCATCTCGTTCCTGAACAACTCCATCAAGGCCGTCGCCCTGTTCAAGAAGGACAAGGACTACGTCGTGATGAACGGCGAGGTGCTCATCGTCGACGAGCACACCGGCCGCATCCTGATGGGCCGCCGCTACAACGAGGGCATCCACCAGGCGATCGAGGCGAAGGAGGGTGTCGAGGTCAAGGCCGAGAACCAGACCCTCGCCACCGTCACGCTGCAGAACTACTTCCGCCTCTACCAGAAGCTCTCCGGCATGACCGGTACCGCGGAGACCGAGGCGGCCGAGTTCATGTCGACCTACAAGCTCGGCGTCGTGCCCATCCCGACGAACAAGCCGATGCAGCGCATCGACCAGACCGACCTCGTCTACAAGAACGAGAAGGCGAAGTTCGAGCAGGTCGCCGAGGACATCGCGGAGCGCCACGAGAAGGGCCAGCCCGTCCTCGTCGGCACCACGAGCGTCGAGAAGTCCGAGTACCTGTCGAAGCTCCTCGCCAAGCAGGGCGTCAAGCACGAGGTCCTCAACGCGAAGAACCACGCACGTGAAGCCGCGATCGTCGCCCAGGCCGGTCGATTCGGCGCCGTGACCGTCGCGACGAACATGGCCGGTCGTGGTACCGACATCATGCTCGGTGGCAACGCGGAGTTCCTCGCCGTGCAGGAGATGCACGCCAAGGGCCTGTCGCCGACCGAGACCCCCGACGAGTACGAGGCCGAGTGGGACGACGTGTTCGCCCGCGTCAAGGCCGAGGTCGAGGAAGAGGGCGACAAGGTCCGCGCCGTCGGCGGCCTGTACGTGCTCGGCACCGAGCGCCACGAGTCGCGCCGCATCGACAACCAGCTGCGTGGTCGTTCCGGCCGTCAGGGTGACCCGGGCGAGAGCCGCTTCTACCTGTCGCTCACCGACGACCTGATGCGCCTGTTCAACTCCGGTGCCGCCGAGAGCCTGATGGGCCGCTCGAACGTGCCGGACGACCTGGCGATCGAGAACAAGCTCGTCGGCCGTGCGATCCGGTCCGCCCAGGCGCAGGTCGAGGGCCGCAACGCCGAGATCCGCAAGAACGTGCTGAAGTACGACGACGTCCTGAACCGCCAGCGCGAAGCGATCTACAGCGACCGCCGCCACATCCTCGAGGGCGACGACCTGCACGACCGCGCGCAGTCGTTCCTCAAGGCCGTCATCGACGACGTGATCGACAGCCACACCGGCGAAGGCTCCCCGGACGACTGGGACCTCGACGCCATGTGGACCGAGCTCGGCACGCTCTACCCGATCTCGATCTCCATCGACGAGGTCATCACCGAGGCCGGCTCGAAGGGCAAGGCGTCGCGTGACTTCCTGGCCCGCGAGATCCTCTCCGACGCCAAGTTGGCCTACCAGCAGCGCGAGGAACTCCTCGGCGACGAGGCGATGCGTGAGCTCGAGCGTCGCGTGGTGCTCTCGGTGATCGACCGCCGCTGGCGCGACCACCTGTACGAGATGGACTACCTCAAGGACGGCATCGGCCTCCGAGCGATGGCGCAGCGCGACCCGCTGGTCGAGTACCAGCGCGAGGGCTACGCCCTGTTCCAGACGATGATGGGGCAGATCCGCGAAGAGTCCGTGGGCTACCTCTTCAACCTCGAGGTCCAGGTGCAGTCCGACGGCGAGAACGCGGTGATCGAGGCCAAGGGTCTCGGCGAGGATGAGGTCTCCGGCCTCGAGTACTCGGCACCGTCGATCGACGGCGAGGTCGAGGTCCGCGACGAGAAGGGTCGCCTCGAGCAGGCCGCGACCGCTCGTGCGCAGCGCGCCCAGGCCGAGGCTGAGGCCGAAGCGGTCGCCGAGCCCGAGCAGGGCTCCGCGTTCGGCAACGCGGCCACCGCCTCCGGTCAGGCCGCGGCGAGCAACCGCGCCGAGCGTCGCCAGGCGGCCAAGAAGAACTAGCGACCGCGCGCGAGCGCATCGTGAGCAGGGGTGGTCGGGTCCCACGTCGGGACCCGACCATTCCTGCTCACCGAGCGTGACCGACGACGGACGGGAGGCCCGGTGCCAGCTGGCACCGGGCCTCCCGTCCGTCCGCCACTCGGCTACAGGACCCCGATCGCGGTCGCCTGCCAGCGTCCGTGTCGCTCTTCGAGCCGCATGGCGACCGCCCGCGCGTGGCTGCGCGCGTGCACGACCACCGTCGCCTCGGCGACGCCCGCCGCGGGGCGGCAGACGAGCACGCTGCCGACCCGGAGCACCGGGCGTCCGCGTGCCCGCCGACCGGAGCCCCGGGCGTGCGCTGCCACCGCGGCGCGCTGCTGCAGGTGGCGCTGCACGTCGTCGCTGATCCAGCGGGCGATGCTGTCGACCTCCCGCGCGCCGGTGAGCACCTCCGCGACGCAGAGCCCGAGCGCTCGTGCGGTCGTCGCCGGGTCCGGGGGACCGGTCACCGTGGCGGGCTCCGGCGCCGGTTCGACGATCCGCAGCGGCGGTGGGTGCGCCGTCGTCGTCTCGTGATCGATGCGGCGTGCCTGCTCTGCCACCCCTGCCCCTTCCGTCGTTGGAGCGAGCGTATGGGGCGTGCGACATACGAAATACACACCGGTCTACCCTGTGGAGAGGGCGACGTTCTCCACAAGGCAGCGGACCTAGACTGGCTGGGTGTCGACCCTCAGTGACCTCGTCCTCGCGCAAGGCCGTTCCTCGGAAGCAGACGTGGAGTGGCTCCACCTGCTCGTGGGGGACTGGCAGCTCCTCGCCGACCTGTCCTTCGCCGACATGGTGCTCTGGGTCCCGACCGCCGAGGACGGCTCGTTCGTGGCCGTCGCACACGCCCGGCCGAGCTCCGCGGCGACGTTGTTCTACCGGGACATCGTCGGCCAGGAGATCCGCGAGGAGTGGCGCGGCCAGGTGACCGAGAGCTTCGCCGGGTCACGGGTCGTCGACTCCGCCGAGCCGGACTGGTACGAGGACACCCCGACCCGTGTCCGCGCGATCCCAGTGCTCCGCCGTCTGAGCGCGAAGAGCGCCGAGACCACCGAGCGACCGATCGCCGTCGTCACCCGGCACTCCAACCAGGACGAGATGCGGACCCCGAGCCGCCAGGAACTCAACTTCACCGCGAGCGCGAACGACCTGTTCGGCATGATCGCCACCGGTGACTTCCCCGACCTCGGTGCACCGGCGGGCCCCCGTCGTGGTGCGCCCCGTGCCAGCGACGGCCTGCTGCGGCTCGACACCGCCGGCATCGTCACGTTCGCGAGCCCGAACGGCCTGAGCGCGTTCAACCGCATGGGCTTCGAAGGCGAGCTCGAGCGGAAGTCCCTCGCCGAGGTCACCACCGAGCTCATCGGCGCCCAGCTCGACGTCGACGAGTCCCTGCCGCTCGTCGTCACCGGCCGTGCACCGTGGCGGGCGGACATCGAGTCGAAGGGCGTCACGGTGTCGCTCCGCTCGATCCCGCTCCGCGACCACGGTGAGCGCATCGGTGCCATCGTGCTCTGCCGCGACGTGTCCGAGCTGCGGCACCAGGAGCGCGAGCTCATCACCAAGGACGCCACGATCCGCGAGATCCACCACCGTGTGAAGAACAACCTGCAGACCGTGGCGTCCCTGCTGCGGATCCAGGCCCGTCGTACGCACTCGGACGAAGCGCGGACCTCGCTGCAGAACGCCATGCGCCGCGTCGCCGCCATCGCCGTCGTGCACGACACCCTGTCGAGCGGGCTCAGCCAGACCGTGGACTTCGACGAGGTGTTCGACTCGGTGCTCAAGCTCGTGACCGAGGTCGCCGCGTCGCACAACACCACCGTGCACCCGAAGAAGACCGGCGAGTTCGGGGTGCTGCCCTCCGAGGCCGCGACACCGCTCGCCCTCGGCCTCACCGAGCTCGTGACGAACGCCGTCGAGCACGGGCTGGACGGCCGCGACGGCGAGGTCGAGATCGTCGCCCGCCGCTTCGACGACCACCTGGAGATCGAGGTCCGCGACAACGGCGTGGGGCTCCCCGAGGGCAAGGTCGGCTCGGGCCTCGGCACGCAGATCGTCCGCACGCTCATCCAGGGCGAGCTCGGCGGCACCATCGACTGGCACACCCTGACGGGCAGCGGCACCGAGGTGACGATCACCATCCCGTTCCGCTGGCTGACCGCCCCCGCCGCCTGACGCCGCCCGGCGGTTCGAGTCCGCAAAACACCGGTGTTCACCGGTCGCACACCCGAATTCCGGTGTTCGATGCGTGAACACCGGTGTCTTGCAGGACCGCCGCCCCGCACGCACGACGACGCCCGCCGCCCCCGAGGGGACGACGGGCGTCGTGGTGTCAGACGACCGGGGTCAGGACGCGCGGCGAGCGCGGGCGGCGCGACGCTTCAGCGCACGACGCTCGTCCTCGCTGAGACCACCCCAGACACCCGAGTCCTGGTTGTTCTCGAGTGCGTACTGCAGGCACATCTCGGTGACCGTGCAACGCGCACAGACCGACTTGGCCTTCTCGATCTGATCGACGGCGGGCCCGGTGTTCCCGACGGGGAAGAAGAGCTCGGGGTCTGCGGTGAGGCAGGCAGCCTTGTCACGCCAGTCCATGTGTGGTGCTCCTTGATGTCGATGCTCGAACGGCAGGCCGGGGCCGTGGTTCGGGGGATCGGACCGCTGACCATGCATGCGGCATGGAGGGGACAACTGTGGGGAGGAGTCCGCAGGAAGCGTGTCTGACGCCCGCGAGACGCTCGGGGGAGGAGCGATGAACCACGGGAGACGCACACCACATCGTGCCGTCCAAACGACCTCCAATATCGTTCCATACTGGTAGGGCCAAATCAAGGGTTCCGATGCTGGAGGATCACTGTGCACGACGACACCCCGAACGACACCGAACCCTCCACGCCCGTCGCGCGCCGGTCGCCGGCGATGCTGGGGCTGCTCGCCGTGGTCGGCCTCGAGTTCCTCGCGCTGGTGGTCGTGACCGTCGTCCTGGTCGTCGAACTGCTCGTCGCCCCGGCCACGAGCATCGCCTCAGGCATCGCCCTCACCGTCCTCGTCGCCATCGCTGCGCTCTGGCTCGGTGCGCTGCTGAACGGCCTGTGGCAGGGCCGGCCGTGGGTGCGCTCCGGGATCATCGTCTGGCAGGTCCTGCAGGGCGCCATCGCGATCGGGGCGTTCCAGGGCGTCTTCCGCGTCGCCGCGGTCGGCTGGGTACTGCTCGTCCCGGCCCTGCTCGGCATCACGCTGGTGCTGTCGCGGTCGGTGACGGCCGCGCTCGCGCGTCCGGCCGAGTAGACGGTCTGGTCCGCCACGCACTGGAGGCCCGGTGCCGGTTCTCGGAACCGGCACCGGGCCTCCAGTGCGTGGCCGGCCCTCAGACCAGGCCGAGCTTCTTCCGCAGGCTCGCCACGTGCCCGGTGGCCTTGACGTTGTAGAGCGGCAGCTGGACGGTGCCGTCCTCGTCGACCACGATCGTGGACCGGATCGTGCCGGTGACGATCTTGCCGTAGTTGTTCTTCTCGCCCCACGCCGCGTACGCCTTGTGCACGGCGAGGTCGGGGTCGCTCAGCAGCGGGAAGGTCAGCGCCTGCTCGTGCTGGAACGTCTTGAGCTTCGCCTGCTCGTCCTTCGAGACGCCGAGGACCTCGTAGCCGGCGGCCTGCAGCGAGGACATGTTGTCGCGGAAGTCGCAGGCCTCGGTGGTGCAGCCCGGGGTGGACGCCGCCGGGTAGAAGTACACGATGACCTTCTTGCCGCGGAGGGCAGCGAGGGAGTGCTCGACGCCGTCCTGGTCGGGCAGCGTGAAGTCGGGGGCGGTGTCGCCGGGGACGAGACGGTCGGTCATGGTGCTCCTGTTCGCGTCGTGCGCCCGCGAGTGGTCGTGGGCGCGCGAAACCCATGCTATTGTTGATTCCCGTTGCGGCACGGAAGCCGGAACATGCACCTCTAGCTCAATTGGCAGAGCAACTGACTCTTAATCAGTGGGTTCTCGGTTCAAGTCCGAGGGGGTGCACCGCAGGACGAACGCCCCGGCTCATCGAGTCGGGGCGTTCGTGCGTTCCGGGCAGGTTTCCACGCCGATGCCGAGACACGCCCGAGGTGTGCAGGAACTGCGAATTCAGTCGGCGCGGACGTCGACGATCCGCTCCTCGCCGATGACGGGTTCGAGCGAACCGGCCGACGCGGCGGCGAGGTCGGCGGTCAGGGCGCCGAGCGCCTCGTGGGGGACCCACACCTCGAAGGTCGCCGCCTGCCCGTAGTCGGTCGGGCCGAGCGTCGCGTGGTGGTGCCGGACCCAGTCGCGCAGCACGTTGTCGAGCCGCCCGGCGTCGGCGTGGTCGACGTCGAAGCGCACCTGCGTCAATGCCTCGCGACGGACGAGGACCGCCGTGTCGAGCGCCTCGGACACCGAGGTCGAGTAGGCCCGGACCAGTCCGCCGGCACCGAGCTTCACCCCGCCGAAGTACCGCGTGACGACCGCGACGACGTCGGTCAGCCCGCGGCGTCGCAGGACCTCGAGCATCGGGACGCCCGCGGTGCCGGAGGGCTCGCCGTCGTCCGAGGAACGGGCCTGGCCGCCGAGCACGCCGGTGACCATCGCCGTGCAGTTGTGCCGGGCGTCCCAGTACCGACGGCGGACCTCGGCGATCACGCGGTCGGCGTCCTCGACGCCGGAGACCGGTGCCACGGTCGTGATGAACCGCGACTTCGTGATGACGATCTCGTGCTCGACCGGTGCCGCGACGGTGGCGAGGAAGCGGCGGGGCATGCCCACGAGGGTAGCGGCGCGCGTGCCGGGCACCCGCGCTAGCATGGCGTCCACGCGCCGGACCCACAGGTCGCGCGGACACGGCTGGGGAGGAGTCCGAGATGGACACGGGTGATCTGAAGGGCGGAGCGCTCGACGCCGCCGAGCTCGCGCGCCGCCTCAACCTGCTCCTCGACTTCGAGGAGTCGCAGCGTGGTGCTCCGGTGCCGTTCTCCTCGATCGAGGAGTACGTCGCGGCGCACGGCGGGTCGCTGTCGCGGGCGAAGTGGACCTACATGCTCTCCGGCGACGGCCGCCGCAACCGCGACACCGAGCTCCTGCGCCTGCTGGCCGGGTACTTCGAGGTCGACGAACGCTTCCTGCTCGAGGACAGCGAGGTACCGGAACGGATCGGTGCCCAGCTCGCCCTCGTCCGGTCCCTGCGGTCCGCCCGCGTGAGCGGCTTCGCGGCCCGGACCTTCCCCGGTGAACTCTCACCCGACGCGCTGCGGCGCATCGCCGAGGTGCTCGAGGAGGAATCGCAGCGGGGGAGCGTCGCATGACCGAAGCCCTCGTCGAGGCGTTCTGGGCTCGTGGTGCAGCCGAGGGGTGGTCGGACGTCGACCAGGCCGTCGCCGCCGCCGCTGACGTCGTCGGCAAGCCGATCGTGGTGCGCGAGGAGTCGTTCCTGGCCGCCGAACCGGTGTGTGGCTTCGTGGCCACCCTCGAGCACGCGCACCTCGTGATGATCTCGCCGACGACCTCGCCGACGTTCCGCTCGTTCGTGATCGGGCACGAGCTCGGGCACGTCCTGCACCGGCACCAGGAGCACGCCCCGCAGAGCGCCTACATCCGTGACGTCATCCCCGACCTGCCCGAGTACAAGGTCGAGCGTGCGCTGGCCCGGGGGATGTTCTCGAACACCTACGAGCACGAGGCCGAGGTCTTCGCCGACCGCCTGGCCACCGTGATCCGCCAGCACCGCGGCCGCCCGAGCGCCTTCCGCGGGGTCTTCGGGTGATCATCGCCGTCGTCCAGGCGGTGCTGCTCATCGTCGGGACGATCGTGCTGTTGGTCCTGCAACGCGGGCAGGACCGCACCCTGGCGTTCACGTTCCTGCTCTTCGCCGCCACCATCGTGACGAACGTCGACCCGCTGTACCGGTGGCTCGACCCGCTGCTCGGCGGGTTCAACGTCGTCACCGTCATCAGCGACTGCCTCATGGTGGCCGGCACGAGCACGCTGCTGTGGGGCGTGGCGAAGGCGGTCGGCGCGGCGCGGCCCTGGCTCCGGAACGCGGTCGTGGTGTCGTTCGCCGTGGTCGTCGTGGTGGTCGTCGTCGCGTTCACCGTGCTCGACAAGCCGGCGACGACGACGACCTTCATGCTCGACGCCGGCTCGCACCCGGCTGCCACCGTCTACTCGATCGCGCAGACCGTGTACCTCGGAGTGGCCCTCGGCGCGACGGGGTTCATCTGCGTGCTCCGGCTGCGCGAGGCCCGGACGACCACCGACCTGGTCGGGCTGTGGGTCCTGGTCCTCGGCGGGGTGCTCGGGGTCGTCCGCATGGTCGTGGTCGTCGTGATGGACGTCGCCCACGTCGCCGGCGACCTGGACGTCACGCACGCGCTCTCGCTGCCCTACGACGTCACCACGCCGGGAGCCGTGCTGTGCGTGGCGTCCGGCATGCTGCTGCTCGTCGTCGGGCACCGGATCTCCCGCCGGCGCCGTGCCCGCCGCGTGGACGAAGCGCTCCGCCGCCTGGCACCGCTGCACGAACGGATCGGCGTGGACAACGCCTACCCGCCCACCGACGACCCCGCGACCCGGCTCAGCCGCCGCATCGTCGAGATCAACGACGGCGTCCGGGGTGCACGAGCGTCCCTGACCGACGCCGAGCGTGCCGCCCTCGCCGACGCCGAATCCGCGCTCGAGACCGCGTAGTCCCTCGACGCTGTCGAACAGGCCGTGTACAGTCTGTAGCAAGTGCTACAGATCCTGTGGCCTGCCGGGTCGGGACTCGGCCGCGTTGGGGGCGGCCGAGCACCACCCGCCCGGCGTCGCCGTACCGGCATCGTCGCCGCGAACGTTCACTAGGATCGTCCCGTGCTCGTCTTCGCCGCAGTCGTCCTGTTCATCGGCGCCGTCTTCAACGTCGTCACCTGGCCGCGCTTCTTCCAGCGTGTCGCGAAGGACTCCCGTGCCCGCGACGCCGCCGGCAAGCCGACGACGTTCTACACGGTGCACCTCGTGCTCCTGCTCATCGCGCTCGCGATCGCCGTCGCGTCCGTGATCGCCGGGATCCTGCTGCTGGTCTGAGCGCGCCGGGTCGTCGCGGCCCTGGTCCGGACCACCGCCGGACGGGAGGCCCGTGTCGGCGCCGCCACGGGCCTCCCGTCCGCCCCGGTCACCGTCGCGAGCCGCGCTCGCGGGCCGCTTCAGCCCCGCTTCAGCGGGGCACGGCAGGATCGACCCCATGCGTGTGCTGGTGGTCGACGACGAGGTCCGGCTCGCCGACGGCGTGCGCCGCGGCCTCGAGGCCGAGGGATGGGCGGTCGACGTCGCGAACGACGGCGTGGACGGCTTGTGGCACGCGCGCGAGTTCCGCTACGACGCGATCGTGCTCGACCTGATGATGCCCGGCCTGAGCGGCTGGGCCGTGTGCGCGCAGCTCCGCGCCGACGGCGACTGGACCCCCGTGCTCATGCTGACGGCCAAGGACGGCGAGTGGGACCAGGTCGAGGCGCTCGACGCCGGCGCCGACGACTACGTCACCAAGCCGTTCTCGCACCCGGTGCTCGTCGCACGGCTGCGGGCGCTCGTCCGACGGGGTGCCCGCGAGCGCCCCACCGTGCTGACCCTCGGCGACCTGGTCGTCGACCCCGCGGCGCGCACCGTGGCGCGCGGCGAGACCCCCGTCGAGCTGACCAGCCGGGAGTTCGCCGTGCTCGAGTACCTCGCACGGCACCCGGGGCAGGTCCGGTCGAAGCGCGACGTCATCGAGAACGTCTGGGACGTCGACTTCGAGGGCGACCCGAACATCGTCGAGGTGTACGTCGGGCACCTGCGCCGGAAGCTCGACCGGCCGTTCGGGCGTGCCGCGATCGAGACGGTCCGTGGCGCCGGGTACCGCTTGGCGGCGGACGGTGGCTGAGCGGCCGAAGCCCGGTGCGAGCGGAGTCGCGCCGTCCAGGCCACGGCGCGCCCGGTCGGTCCGGGCCCGCACCACGCTCGGCGCCGGGGTCGTCGTCCTCGCTGCGCTGGTGATCGGTGCCGTCGCCTTCGTCGTCGTGCTGCGGCTCGTGCTGCTCGACGGCGTGCGGACCTCGGCCGAGGCGGGTCTCGAGCAGGTGTCCTCCCGGGTCGAGGCGGACGGTGCGTCCGCGGTGACCGGCTACGAGGACGTCCTGGTGCAGGTGATCGGCGACGGCGGGGCGGTCCTGGCGCACGGCGAGGACGCCGACGGGGACGCCCTCCCGACCGCCGACGAGTCCCGGTGGACCCACGACGGCGAACGCTGGCTGCTCGTGGCGGACGACGTGGACCTGCCCGGCGGCGGCGAGGCGACGCTCGTCTACGGCGCCACGCTCGACCAGGCCGACACCGCGGTCCGCACCGCCGTCGTGCTCCTCGCCGTGGGGGTGCCCGTGCTGGTGCTCCTGCTGGTCGCGGTCACCTGGGCCGTCACCGGGCGCTCGCTGCGGCCGGTGGAACGGATGCGCACCGAGGTCGAGACGATCCGGGCGGCCCGTCCGGACGCCCGGGTCGAGGTTCCGGACACCGGCGACGAGGTCGCCCGGCTCGCGAGCACCATGAACGCCATGCTCGATCGCCTCGAACGGTCCGCCGAGAGCCAGCGACGGTTCGTGTCCGATGCCTCCCACGAACTCCGGTCGCCGATCGCGTCGATCCGGCAGCACGCCGAGGTCGCCGTCGCGCACCCGGAGCGGACCGAGGTGGCGGACCTCGCCGACGTCGTGCGGTCCGAGGCGGTGCGCCTGCAGGACCTGGTCACCGGGCTGCTCGAGCTCTCCCGCCTCGACGAGGGCGGGATCCGCACGCGGCGCCCCGTCGACCTCGACGACCTCGCGCTCGACGCGGTGGCCCGCGCGCGGGCACGGTCGACGGCGGGTGTCGCGCCCGAGCGGGACGGCGACGCCCCGGTGGTGCGGGTGGACGGCTCGGCGATCTCGGCAGCGCGGGTCCTCGGCGACGAGCGCGTGTTGGCTGGGGTGGTCCGGAACCTCGTCGACAACGCCGTCCGGCACGCGAGCACACGCGTCGCCGTGTCGCTCACCGAGCACGACGGGTCCGCGGTGCTCACGGTCGACGACGACGGCACCGGCGTCCCCGAGGACGAGCGCGAGCGCGTCTTCGAGCGGTTCGTCCGTCTCGACGAGGCCCGCAGCCGGGACGCCGGCGGCGCGGGGCTCGGCCTCGCCATCGTCCGCGACGCCGTGCGGGCCCACGGCGGCGAGACGACCGTGGTCGCGTCCCCGCTCGGTGGCGCACGGTTCGTCGTCCACATCGCACTCGGCGGCTGAACAGGCGGCTTCAGGGCTGCTTCAGCACCCCGACGCGATGCTCGTCCACATGAACTTCCGTACCCAGCACCAGAAGCCCTCCGCCCGCCGCATCGCCGCGTTCGCCGCCCTGCCGATCGTCGCGGCGCTCGCACTCACCGGGTGCGCCAGCGACGACTCCGACGACGACACCCGCTCGGCCGGCTCCGGCTCGGTCGGCTCGTCGGCGACGGACTCGGCCGGCACCGGCACCGGTGCGTCCGGCGCCGCGTCCGCTGGCTCGAACAAGGCCCTGCTCGCCGCCGTCGCCACCGCACGCGGCGAGGTCGGCTCGGGCACCGTCATCTCGGTCGAGCAGGAGCAGGGCGCATCCGCCTACGAGGTCCTCGTCGTGACCAAGGACGGCACCGAGCACGAGGTGCACACGAACGCCGACGGCACCTCGGTCGCCGGCACCCCGCAGACCGAGGCCGCCGACGCGGACGACAAGGCCGAGCACGAGCGCTTCGTCGCCGCCGCCGACCTGAGCGTCAAGCAGGCCGTCGACGCCTTCCAGGACCTGCACGCGGGGACCGTGACCGAGCTCGGCCTCGACGACCACGTCGGCACGGTCGTCTGGGAGGGCGACGTGCTCGACTCGTCCGGCACCAAGCACAGCGTGCGCATCGACGCCGGCTCCGGTGACGTCGTCACCGACCGCGTCGACACCGACGACTGAGCCGGGCACCCGGGCACCCGGGCAACGGGGCAGCGGGCCCCGGCCCCGGCCCGGGCCCGGCACCGGCGTCCTCAGGACTCCAGCGGCGGGCCGAGCACCTTCCGGATCGCCAGCGCAGCGAGCTGCTCGTCCGGGGTGTCGAGCAGCACCCGGTAGGTGTCCTGCCCGGCGAGGAACTCGACGCAGACGGCGTCCTCGTCGCACGGTCCGAGGCGCCACCCCTGCACCGCGTCCATCGGCACCACCGTGCGCGTCTCGCGCTGGTAGTCGGTCTCGGCCTCGAGACGATCCGCGAACACCCGGAGGCGTCCGTAGGCACCTCGCCAGCTGAGCTGCAGGTCGAGGGTGGGAGAAGGAGAGCGGTCCGGCACCCGCTGATGGTAGCGACGGGTGCCGGACCGCTCGTGTTCGGCGCTGGGGCCTTGCGTTCCGGGGACAAGCGGAGCGCTAGCTCCCGTCGCCGTCGCGTCGCACCGAGGCGGCGGGGTTGCGGACGCCGATCGGGTAGGGGCCCGTGACGCCCTCGCGCAGGGCGGCGATGCGCAGGATGCGGTCACGCTGCAGGAACCAGCCGACGACGAGCAGCGGGATGATGATGACGAGCGACGCGATCGTGTACGTGCCGACCGGGTAGTCGATCGCCATCAGCACGATGACCGAGGCGAGGAACGCCAGGGTCAGCCAGGCGGTGACCGGAGCACCGGGCAGCTTGAACGAGGGTTCCTTCGCGAGCCCCTGCTTGGCCCACTGACGCAGTCGCATCTGGCACAGGATGATCGTGCCCCACGCGGTGATGATGCCGAGGCTGGCGATGTTCAGGGCGATCTCGAACGCCTGGCTCGGGACGAAGTAGTTCAGCACGACGCCCGCGACGGTGAAGGCCGCCGTGAGCAGGATGCCGGCGTAGGGGACGCCGCCCTTCGACATCTTCGTGGTCCACTTCGGCGCCGAACCGTTCATGCCCATCGAGTGCAGCGCGCGTCCGGTGGAGTACAGGCCGGCGTTCAGCGACGACAGGGCGGCGGTGAGCACGACGAAGTTCATGATGCCGCCGACGATCGCGCCGACGTGCGGGTTGCCGAGCGACGAGAAGAACGTCACGAAGGGGCTCTCGCCCTCCTTGTAGGCCGTGTACGGCAGCAGCAGGGAGAGCAGGACGATCGACCCGACGTAGAAGACCGCGATGCGGAAGACGACGGAGTTGATCGCGCGCGGGATGACCTTCTCGGCGTTCTGCGTCTCACCCGATGCCGTGCCGACGAGCTCGATCGCGGCGTAGGCGAAGACGACACCCTGGATCACGATGACCGCGGGGAGCAGCCCGTTCGGGAACAGCCCGCCGTTGTCACCCCAGATCGAGAAGCCGGTCCGGACCGCCTCGCCGCCGGCCTCGACCGGGAACGCGAAGACGAGCCAGATGATCGCGACGACGAGGAACGCCACGAGCGCGGCGACCTTGATCAGGGCGAACCAGAACTCGAGCTCGCCGAACACCTTCACGGCGACCATGTTCGCCGCGAGGACGACGATCAGGGCGATCAGCGCCAGCAGCCACTGCGGCGCCGCGGTGAAGGCCGACCAGTACTGCAGGTAGATCGCGACGGCGGTGGTGTCGACGATCGAGGTCATCGCCCAGTTCTGGAAGTACATCCAGCCGGCGGCGTAGGCGAACTTCTCGCCGTAGAACTCGCGGGCGTACGAGATGAACGACCCCGAGGACGGGCGGTGCAGCACCAGCTCGCCCAGGGCACGCAGGATGAAGAAGGCGAAGATCCCGGCGACCAGGTAGGTCAGCGCGAGCGCGGGGCCCGCGGTGTGCAGGCGTCCACCGGCACCGAGGAAGAGGCCGGTGCCGATCGCGCCGCCGATCGCGATCATCTGCAGTTGCCGGGGCTTCAGACCGTGCTGGTAGCCCTCCTGCTCGTGCGAGAAGTCGTTCGCCGGCGCTCGGTTGCCACCCGTGTCGTTCTGCGCTGTCATGCGAGAGAACCTACATGCGCACCGGACCGGGGCGTCACGCAAACCCCGGTTCGGGCGAACCGCAGCTGCTGAACGTCCGCACAGCCGACAGCGGCCCAATCCTGAACGACGACCGTCGTCCGTTGCTTGCATGGAGGGATGGACATCCTCCTCCGACTCCTCGTCGCGATCGGGTTCGCCCTGCTCGTCACCGCCGTCGTCGCCCTCGTCCTGCACCTGGTCCTCCGGGCGATCGCACGCCGGGAACGGTGGGCCGGCGTGCTCTCGCGCCGGACGAGGCACCCCTTCCGCACGGTGCTGCTGGTGGTCCTGCTCTGGATCGCCTTCACGTCGAGCATCCCGCGGAACGCCGACGCCTACCCCTGGCGGGACGAGGTCGTGCACGGCTTCCTCATCGTCACGATCGCGGTCGGTTGCTGGCTCGCGTGCCAGGTCGCGATCTTCCTCGAGGACCTCGGGCTGCACCGCTTCCGCATCGACGTGCCCGACAACCGGCAGGCGCGTCGGATCCGCACCCAGGTGCTCATCATCCGGCGGCTCACCGTCGCCGTGCTCGTCATCATCGCGGTCGGGGCGATCCTGTTGACCTTCGACGGGGTCGAGGCAGCCGGCGCGAGCGTGCTCGCCAGTGCCGGCCTCATCTCCGTGGTCGCGGGCCTCGCCGCGCAGTCCACGCTCGGCAACGTGTTCGCCGGCATGCAGCTGGCGTTCTCCGGGTCGATCCGCGTCGACGACGTCGTCGTGGTCGAGCAGCAGTGGGGACGGATCGAGGAGATCACGCTGACCTACGTCGTCGTGCACCTGTGGGACGACCGTCGGTTCGTGCTGCCGTCGACGTACTTCACGAGCACGCCGTTCGAGAACTGGACCCGGACCGGCAGCGAACTGCTCGGTGCCGTCGAGTTCGACCTCGACTGGCGGGTGAGCCCGGCCGACATGCGGGCGGAGCTCGACCGGATCCTCGACACCTCGACGATCTGGGACCGCCGCGTCAAGGTGCTGCAGGTCACCGATGCCGTCGGGGGACTGGTCCGGGTCCGCATCCTCGTGACCGCGCCCGATGCCGGCGGCCTGTTCGACCTCCGCTGCTACGTCCGCGAGGAGATGGTCGAGTGGATCCAGCGCACCCACCCGGACGCCCTGCCGGTCCAGCGGGTGCAGCTCACCCAGCCGGGTGCGGCGGCACCGCGCCGCCGCGGACGCCCGGCAGAGGGGGACTCGCAGCTGTTCGGTGACGACGAGCGCGGCGCGCTCTTCACCGGACCGATCCAGACCTCCGGCATCCCGGAGTCCGAGCGCTGACCCGCTTCCGGGGCCAGCCGGCCCCGGGACGGCTGCGGTGGACGACACGGACGACGGACGGGAGGCCCGATGCCAGCTGGCACCGGGCCTCCCGTCCGTCACGGGGTCGCGTCGGGACCTACTGGCGCGCCTTGACCGCGCGGTCGTCCTCGACGACCGTGCCGATCGCCACGATCGTCGTGGCGAGCCACGCGACCCAAGTCAGCGCGAGCCGCCAGTCACGCGGTCCCTGGCGGGTGGTCTGCAGCACGCTGTAGCCGCTGATGAGCGAACTCCACACCGCACCGTTGAACATGAACTTGCGCACAGAGGCCTCCTGTCGTCGTGCTGACAACGCTACCGGCCCGTACATTGGAGCGCCGCCGGTCACCCTGCCGCGGTGTCTGCCGGAGGAGTGTTCGTGCGTCAAGCGGTGATCGGTGCGGCCCTGCTCGTGGTCGGCGCGGTCTGCGTCGTGTTCGGGCTGCTGCCCCTCGACGACCTGGCCGTGCTCGCCGACCGGGTCCTGCCGGTCCTCGGGTTCGTGCTCGGGCTGACCGTCGTCGCCGAGCTCGCCGCGGACGCGGGGGTGTTCGACCGCCTCGCCGACGTTGCCGCCCGGGTCGGTGGCGGGCGCACGATCGGCCTCTGGGGCGCGGTCGTCGTGCTCGCCGTGCTCTGCACCGTCTTCCTGTCGATCGACACCACCGCGGTGCTCCTCACCCCCATCGTGATCTCGCTCGCACGGCGTGTGGGACTGCCCCCGATGCCGTTCGCCCTGACCACGGTCTGGCTCGCGAACACGGCCTCGATGCTGCTGCCGGTCTCGAACCTGACGAACCTGCTCGCCGTCGACCGGATGGGGCTCGGCGGCCCGCTGCCGTTCGCCGGGCTGATGGCCTGGCCCGCGGTCGCCGGGGTGGTCGTGCCGTGCGTCGTCCTGCTCGTGGTGTTCCGCGGCAAGCTGTTCGGCCGCTACTCGCCGGTGTCCGTCCGCACGCCGAAGGACCCGGTGTTCTTCTGGGCGGCCTCCGCGGTGCTCGTCGCCCTCGTCGTCGCCCTGACGGCCGGGGTGACCGTGTGGATCGCCGCGGTCCTGGCCGCCGTGGTGCTCGTCGTGGTCGCGGCGTTCCGGTCACCGTCCGAACTCCGGGTGTCCCGCGTGCCGTGGTCGACCCTGCTGTTCGCCGCCGGGCTCTTCGTGGTGGTCGAGGCGCTGCACACGACGGGCATCACCGACCCGATCGTGCACGCGCTGCAGGGCGGCACCGGGACCGGCCCACTGCTGCTGCTCGGCGGTGCGGGCGCGGTCGCAGCGAACGGCATCGACAACCTGCCGGCGTACCTGGTGCTCGAACCGGCCGCCGGGCACGAGGCCGTCCGGTACGCGGCGCTGCTCATCGGCGTCAACGCCGGCTGCCTCATCACGCCGTGGGCCTCGCTCGCGACGCTGCTGTGGCACGCACGGCTGTCGGCCGAGGGCGTGCACCTGTCCTGGGGCCGGTACATGGCGCTCGGGTGCGTCGTCGCGCCGCTCACCGTCGTCGCCGGGGTCCTGGCGCTCGCGCTCTGACGCCGGCGGAGCCCGGTGCCGAGCCGGTCCCGAGCCGGTGCCGGTGCCGTGCGCGGTCAGAGCCAGTCGCGGGTCTTGAAGACGCGGTAGAGCACGAGCGACGACGCGGTGATGATCGCGAGCGAGGCCCAGAGACCACTCCAGGCGCCCTCGCCCGGGAACTTCACGTTCTGCCCGAAGAAGCTCGTCACACCGGTCGGGATCGCGATGATCGCCGCCCAGCTCGTGACCTTCTTCATGACGGTGTTCTGCCGGTTCGACGCCAGGTTCAGAGTCGTGTCGAGCACGCTCGACACGGCGTCACGGAGCTGTTCGACGGAGTCGGCGATCGAGACCAGGTGGTCCTCGACGTCGCGGAAGTACGGCCGGATGCCGTTCGAGATCGTCTCCGCGTCACCGTGCAGCAACGAGGCGACGCTGTCCCGCGTCGGGACGACCAGCCGCCGGAGCACCCCGAGGGTCTTGCGGAGCCGGAACGACCGCCGCTGAATCTGCTGCTCGCTGGGGTCGCCCGGTTCGAACAGGTCGTCCTCGAGCGCATCGATCTGCCGCTCGAGGTCCTCGACGGTGTCGGTGGCCCGGTCGACGACCGCGTCGAGCAGCGCCCAGACGAGCCAGGGCACGCCGTGTTCGGCGATGTCGGAGTTCGCCGTGAGCCGGTGTTCCATCGGGGTGGTGTCGACGTCGGACCCGTGGATGGTGACGAGCGCCCGTTCGGTGACGAAGGCCTTGACCTCGTGCGTGATCAGGTCACCCTCGTCGTCCGTGCCGCCCACGTCGTAGACGACCAGGAACAGGCTGTCCCGGTACCGGTCGAGCTTCGGTCGCTGTCCGTGCTCGACGGCGTCCTCGACCGCGAGCGCGTGGATGCCGAGCTCCTCCTCGATCTGCTCGAGGTCCGCCGACGTCGGGTCCGTGTAGTCGATCCAGACGAAGGTGTCCGGATCGGCGACGAGGTCGGAGATCCGGTCGACGGGGAAGTCCCGCTCGACCGTGTCGCCCCTGCACCACGCCCGTGTCCTGACCATGCTCGCCAGCCTACTGAGACGGCCGACCCGGGAGATCCCGGGTCGGCCGTCGTGGTGCTGCGGAGCCGCTCGGTCGGCTCCTGCTCAGTAGGCGGAGACGAGCTTGCCGTCCTCCACCTTCAGGTACTGGTTCACACTGAACGAGTCCTCGCCGCGCTTCTTGTCACCCAGGTACGAGGTGTAGCCGTACGAGACGCTCCCGTCCTTCGTGCTCGTCACCATCACGGTGCCGGCGCGCGACGCCTCGACCTCCAGCTCGGGCATCGACGTGACGTCGTACTGCACGCCGCCGTCGGCGTCGTAGGGCCCGTACCAGGGGCAGCCGCTCAGCGCCCGGAGCTCGGTCTTCTCGGCGCAGTCGTCGATGAGGTCGGTCACGTACTGCTCGGCGTCCTGCTCGAGTGCCTTGGTCGCCTTCGGCGCGAAGTCGACGTAGCCCGACGTGACCGCGCCCACGGCGACCTTCTCGGTGCCGCCGGTGAAGTACTTCGTCCCGCCGACCGAGACCTGGTAGGTGCCGGGGTAGGCGAGGGACGTGAACTTGCCGTCGCTGATCTTCCCGATCTCCTTGCCGCCGACGGTCACCGGAGCGCCCTCGAGGACGTCGGAGGCCGTCAGGGTGACCTGCTGGGCCAGCGGCTGCGTGACACGCCACTCGTCCTTCACCAGGAACGAGGTGCCCGTGCGCCGCAGCGACACCTGGCCGGAGCGGTTCTTGCCGTCCTGGGTGTAGCTCAGGGTGGCGATGGCGGTGTCACCGGTCCGGGCGACCCGGCCGACGCGGATGTCCGACGGGCGGTCCTTCGCGCTCCCGAGGACCTTCGAGTCGAGCATCGCCGCGTCGTCGGGGATCTCGCTCAGGTCGGCGGCGGTGTCGGCGTCGCCGCTGGCGATGGCCTGCACGTAGGACTTCACGGTCGGGGCCGGACCCCAGACGTTGGCGCGGAGGACGCTCGTCGTGACCGCACCGGCGATGACGACGACGATGACGGCGCCACCGGCGATGAGCGAACGGACCAGGATCTTCTTGGCCCGCGGGGACATCGGTGCCGGAGCCGGGGCACCACCGCCGATGAACGGCTGCGACCCGTCGGCCGGTTGTGCGCCGTACGGGGGCTGCGTGCCGTAGGGCGGCTGCGACCCGGCCGCCGGCTGCGCGCCGGAGATCGACTGCACGCCGTACGCGGGTTCCTGGGCAGGCCCGGCCGGCGGGTACGGCACGTGCTGGTCAGCGGCCGGGGGAGTGTTCCACGCGGCGGCAGCCGGCGCATCCGCGGCGACTGGCGCGCCGGGTGCAACGGGAGCGCTGGGCGCACCCTGGGCTGCGGCGGGCCCGGCCTGGCCGGCGGCGGGCCCGGCCTGGCCGGCGGCGGGCCCGGCCGGGAACGCCGGCGGCAGGACGGGGCGGGGGTCCGCTCCGACCAGGCGGGACGTCCGGAGCACCACGGCTCCGCCGAGGCGGGGCAGGAGCACCGGGGCGAGGTACCGGGCGACGACCTCGATCGCGCCGCCCCACAGGGCGAAGACGATCGGCGTCCACGGCGTGATGCCGATCGACCCCGAGCCGTCCACGGAGCTCGTGCTGCTCACCTGGTACGAGACGACGCCGGTGCCGAGGACGAAGCAGAGCAGACCGAGTGCGAACCACACCAGCGGCGTGACGACCCAGTCGAGCGTGGTGCGGATCCGGTCGTTGCGACGGACGGCGAGGGCGAGCCCGGCCGCGACCGAGGTGACGACGACGAACAGCACGACGAGCCAGGTCCAGCCGCCGGCTCCGCCGAACACCGAGGCGGTGTCGCTGGCGGACCCGAAGCCGGACGTCCCCACACCACCGAAGAACCCGAGCGCGGTCAGTCCGATCGCGACGTTGCCGAGCAGCAGCGGCAACGCGGAGCCGTAGGACGGCTGGGCGATCAGGGCGACGACGATGACGACGAGGGTGACCAGCACGACGAGGACCGTGAGCTGCGACGCGGCGACCCGGAGCGTGCCGAGCAGCCGGGCGGCGAAGACGTTGCGCCCGGCGAGGACGGAGGGCCGGGCGAGGAGTGCCGCCAGGGCCCCGATGACGAACGCACCGATGATGCTGCCGAGACCGACGGCGTGCACCGGCTCGATGACCGCGCCGGACACCGACGGGAACCGGATCGCGAAGAGGCCAGCGGCGACGTTCGTGAGCACGGTGGTGACGAGGCCGGAGACCACCGCGGTGACGAGCACCTGCGTGCGGCCGAGGCCACGCGTGCGGATCCGGCGGGTGAGCACGACGGCCAGGACGACCTGCGCGGCGAGCACCAGCGCGGGCACCACGGCGAGCGAGCCCGAGCCGGAACCGAGGAACCCGATCGACCCGGACAGGTGCAGTCGGCCGAGGTCGGCGAGGGCCACGAGCTGCGCCGGCGCACCGAGCAGGACGCTCACGCCGGAGAGCAGCGACTCCACGTCGGGGGCCGAGCCCGCGCCGAGGTCGGTGCCGGACCCGGCGGACGGAGCGGCCGACCCGCTGCCGCCCGACGCGAGCAGTCCGACGGTGATGAGCAGCGAGAGCCCGGCGACGACGTACGCCGCGACCCAGCCGCCGACGGCGGCGAGCACGGCCGCCAGCCAGTCGCGACCGGACACGGACCGCAGGAAGCGACCGAACGCATCGGACGGCTGCGCGGCGGGGGCGGGCTGACCCGACCACTGCTGCGGGCCTCCAGGCTGCTGCTGCCAGGCGGGCTGGCCGTTCCAGGCGGGCTGGCCGGCACCGGGCTGGCCCGAAGCGGGCTGGCCCGATCCGGGCTGGCCGGCACCGGGCTGGCCCGGACCGGGCTGCGACGGCGGGACGGGCTGGTTGGGCGGGTTCTCGCTCACGGCTGGGGGTCCTCTCCGACCGGGAGGCCGGCGCCGCACTCCAGCACCCGTGTCCCCCCGACACGTGCCTGCAGCGTAGCGGAACCGCCGATCCGCCGTGAATGCGCTGTCCCCACGCTGGTAACTTCAGCAGCGCGCCCGGCGCACCACGCCGGCCGTCGCACCCGTCGCACCCGACGCACGACGCACCGACGCACCCGGCCCCGGCCGGGCGGAACGGAGATCACACCACCCCATGCCTGCAGACCGCACCGAACAGACCCGCTACTCGTTCGTCGTCGCCTCCAACCGACTCCCGGTGGACCGCGTCGTCGACCAGGACGGCAACGAGGGCTGGCGGCACTCGCCGGGTGGCCTCGTGACCGCCCTCGAACCCGTGATGCGCGCGAACGACGGAGCCTGGGTCGGCTGGGTGGGGCAGGCCGAGGTCGAGGTCGCACCGTTCGACAACGAGGGCATCCACATCGTCCCCGTCCCGCTCTCCGACGACGACGTCGAGGAGTACTACGAGGGCTTCAGCAACGACACGCTCTGGCCGCTGTACCACGACGTCATCGAGCACCCGAGCTACCACCGTGACTGGTGGAACGCGTACAAGCGCGTGAACGAGCGCTTCGCCGCGCAGATCGCCGAGATCGTCGAGCAGGACGGCATCGTCTGGGTGCAGGACTACCAGCTGCAGCTCGTGCCGGCCCTGCTCCGCGCCAAGCGCCCCGACCTGACGATCGGCTTCTTCAACCACATCCCGTTCCCGCCGGTCGGCATCTACGCGCAGCTGCCGTGGCGTGCGCAGATCCTCGACGGACTGCTCGGCGCCGACGTCATCGGCTTCCAGCGCCACGACGACGCCAGCGACTTCCTCCGAGCGGTCCGCCACATCAAGGGCTACACGACCAAGGGCACCACGATCGACGTCCCGGTGGACGATCCGGCAGCCCCGCGCAGCCGCAAGGGCATCACGGTCCGCCACGTCGAGGCCAGGCACTTCCCGATCTCCATCGACGCCGAGAGCTTCGAGGCGATCGCCCGCAAGCCCGAGGTGCAGGAGCGTGCGCGCGAGATCCGCGAGAGCCTCGGCAACCCGAAGACGGTGCTGCTCGGCGTCGACCGGCTCGACTACACCAAGGGCATCCGCCACCGCATCAAGGCCTTCGGCGAGCTGGTGGAGGACGGCCGCATCGCGGTCGAGGACGCAACCCTGATCCAGGTCGCGAGCCCGAGCCGCGAGCGTGTCGACTCGTACGCGGCGCTCCGCGACGAGATCGAGCTGAGCGTCGGCCGCATCAACGGCGACCTCGGCGTCATCGGCCACCAGCCGATCTCGTACCTGCACCACGGCTACCCGCGCGAGGAGATGGTGGCGCTCTACCTGGCCGCCGACATCATGCTCGTCACCGCACTGCGCGACGGCATGAACCTCGTCGCGAAGGAGTACGTCGCCGCCCGCTTCGACAACGACGGGGTGCTCATCCTGTCCGAGTTCGCCGGTGCCGCCGACGAGCTCAAGCAGGCCGTGATCGTCAACCCGCACGACATCGGTGCGCTCAAGGACTCGATCGAACGCGCCATCCAGATGCCGCGTCGCGAGCGGTCGACGCGCATGCGCGCGCTCCGCAAGCGCGTCCGCGACAACGACGTGGCGCGCTGGTCGCGCTCGTTCCTCGAGGCGCTCGACCGGCACGCGCCGCGGAACGCCCAGATCGACCCGTCCGCCGCCGACCCGCGCGAACAGCACCGCGAGGCGCAGACCGACAACATGTCGATCTTCGACCAGGACGCCCAGTCCGCCAGGGCTGCCGAGGACACCCGGGAGGCACGTGATGACTGAGACCACCACCGACCAGTCCGCCATCGACGCGGCCCTCGAGACGCTCGCGGCTGCGCCGCGACTGATCGTCGCCCTCGACTTCGACGGCACGCTGGCCCCCTTCGCCGACGACCCCTCGCAGGTCGGGGCGCTGCCCGGGTCGTGGGCCGCGGTCCTGACCCTGCACCGTGCGAAGGACACCGAGGTGGTGCTCGTGTCGGGGCGTCCCCTCGGCAGCCTGGCCGCGGTGACCCACGCGCCGGAGGACATGGCGCTCGTCGGTTCGCACGGCGTCGAGTGGCGCGTGGACGGCCACGACGAGGCCGCGCTCAGTGACGACGAGGTCGAGCGTGTGGCACGGATCGGTGCGGCGCTCGACGAGGTCGGCGAACGGTTCCCGGGCGTCGTCATCGAGCACAAGCCCGCCGGGCACGGGGTGCACACACGCCGTGTCTCCGCCGAGGTCGCGGCCGAGGCGAACGCGGCGGCGAGCCGCGCGGCGCACGAGGCCGACCCCGAGGTGCTCGAGCGCGGTGGCAAGGACATCGTCGAGTTCGCGGTGCGACACGTCACGAAGGGCGACGCGATCGCCCGGCTCCGCGAGCTGCACGGTGCCGACGCGGTGTTCTTCGCCGGCGACGACGTCACCGACGAGGACGCCTTCCGCGTGCTCGGCGACGGCGACGTCGGGGTGAAGGTCGGGCCGGGCCAGACCCGGGCCGGGTACCGCATCGCCGACCCGGCGGCCCTGACCGGGGTCCTGAAGCAGCTGGCGAGGCTCCGCGCCACCCGCTGATCGCGGCCCCCGAGCATGAGAATGCACGGGGGTGCACGGCTGGTATCCCAAAGCGTCCTAGACTCATCCCATGCCTGATATCGACGTCAAGCCGCGCAGCCGGGTCGTCACCGACGGGATCGAAGCAACCACCTCGCGTGGCATGCTGCGGGCCGTCGGTATGGGAGACGAGGACTGGAGCAAGCCGCAGATCGGCATCGCGTCCTCGTGGAACGAGATCACGCCGTGCAACCTGTCGCTCGACCGCCTCGCACAGGGTGCGAAGGAGGGCGTGCACTCCGGTGGCGGATACCCCCTGCAGTTCGGCACCATTTCCGTCTCGGACGGCATCTCGATGGGCCACGAGGGCATGCACTTCTCCCTCGTCTCGCGTGAGGTCATCGCGGACAGCGTCGAGACCGTCGTCAACGCGGAGCGCCTCGACGGCACCGTCCTGCTCGCCGGCTGCGACAAGTCGCTCCCCGGCATGCTGATGGCCGCCGCGCGACTCGACCTGGCGAGCGTGTTCCTCTACGCCGGTTCGGTCATGCCGGGCTACGTGAAGCAGGCCGACGGCACGATGAAGGAAGTCACGATCATCGACTCCTTCGAGGGCGTCGGTGCCTGCAAGGCCGGCACCATGAGCGAGGAAGAGCTCAAGAAGATCGAGTGCGCCATCGTCCCGGGCGAGGGCGCCTGCGGTGGCATGTACACGGCGAACACGATGGCCTCCGTCGCCGAGGCCCTCGGCATGTCGCTCCCGGGCTCCGCCGCTCCGCCGAGCGCCGACCGTCGCCGTGACTACTACGCGCACCGCTCGGGCGAGGCCGTGGTGAACATGCTCGAGCACGGCATCACCGCCCGCCAGATCCTCACCAAGGAAGCCTTCGAGAACGCGATCGCCGTCGCGATGGCCCTCGGCGGTTCGACCAACGTCATCCTGCACCTGCTCGCGATCGCCTACGAGGCCGAGGTCGAGCTGTCGCTGGACGACTTCAACCGCATCGGTTCCAAGGTCCCGCACCTGGCCGACATGAAGCCCTTCGGCAAGTACGTCATGGTCGACGTCGACCGGAACGGCGGCATCCCCGTGATCATGAAGGCGCTGCTCGACGCGGGCCTGCTGCACGGCGACTGCATGACCGTGACGGGCAAGACCGTCGCCGAGAACCTGGCCGAGATCGACCCGCCGGCACTCGACGGCGAGGTCTTCCGCACGCTCGACAACCCGATCCACGAGACCGGTGGCCTGACCGTCCTGCAGGGCTCCTTCGCCCCCGAGGGTGCGGTGGTGAAGACGGCGGGCTTCGACGCCTCCGTCTTCGAGGGCCCCGCCCGCGTGTTCGACCGCGAACGTGCGGCGATGGACGCCCTGACCGAGGGCAAGATCGAGAAGGGCGACGTCGTCGTCATCCGCTACGAGGGCCCCAAGGGCGGCCCGGGCATGCGTGAGATGCTCGCCATCACCGCGGCCATCAAGGGCGCGGGCCTCGGCAAGGATGTACTACTCTTGACCGACGGTCGATTCTCAGGCGGCACAACCGGCCTGTGCATCGGCCACATCGCACCGGAAGCAGTGGACGCAGGTCCAGTCGCTTTCGTTCGTGATGGCGACCGCATCCGTGTCGACATCGCGGCTCGCTCGCTCGACCTACTGGTCGACCCGGCCGAGCTGGAGGCCCGCCGTGACGGCTGGGCCCCGCTGCCCCCGCGCTACACCCGCGGAGTCCTCGCGAAGTACGCCAAGCTCGTGAAGTCCGCCGCCCAGGGCGCGGTCACGGGCTAGCGTCCGACACCCGCACCACCGCCACCACTCAGGCAAGGACCACTCATGCCCACGGAAGCAACTCCGTTGTCCGCGGCCGCCGGTGCACGCCGGTCGCCGGAGATCCTCACCGGCTCGGGAGCCGTCCTCCGGACGCTCGAGCACCTCGGGATCACCGACGTCTTCGGCCTGCCCGGCGGCGCGATCATCCCGTTCTACGACGAGCTGATGGCGTCGACCACGATCCGCCACATCCTCGTCCGTCACGAGCAGGGCGCCGGCCACGCCGCCGAGGGCTACGCCTCGTCGTCCGGCAAGGTCGGCGTCGCCATCGCGACGTCCGGCCCCGGTGCGACGAACCTCGTCACGGCCATCGCCGACGCCTACATGGACTCGGTGCCGTTCATCGCGATCACCGGTCAGGTGTTCTCGACGCTGATGGGCACCGACGCGTTCCAGGAAGCCGACATCGTCGGCATCACGATGCCCATCACGAAGCACTCGTTCCTGGTCACCGACCCGGCCGACGTGCCGGCGACCCTCGCCGCGGCGCACCTCATCGCGACGACCGGTCGGCCCGGCCCCGTGCTGGTCGACATCACGAAGGACGCCCAGCAGAAGTCGGCGCCCTACGTGTGGCCGCCCAAGATCGACCTGCCCGGCTACCGCCCGGTGACCAAGGCGCACGGCAAGCAGATCACCGCGGCCGCGCAGCTGCTGTCCGAGTCGAAGCGCCCGGTGCTCTACGTCGGCGGCGGGGTCATCCGCTCCCGCGCGACCGCCGAGCTCCTCCGCTTCGCCGAGGCGACCGGTGCGCCGGTGGTCACGACCCTGATGGCGCGCGGCGCGTTCCCGGACTCGCACCCGCAGCACCTCGGCATGCCCGGCATGCACGGCACGGTGCCCGCGGTGCTCGGCCTGCAGGACAGCGACCTCATCGTCGCCCTCGGTGCCCGCTTCGACGACCGCGTGACGGGCAAGGCCGACGAGTTCGCGCCGGACGCCAAGGTCGTGCACGTCGACATCGACCCGGCCGAGATCTCGAAGATCCGCTTCGCCGACGTCCCGATCGTCGGTGACGCCCGCGAGGTCCTGGTCGACCTGCTCGACGCCTGGGGTGGCATCGCGGTGGAGGACCGCGCGTCGACCGACGAGTGGTGGGCGAAGCTCCACCAGCTCAAGACCGACTTCCCGCTCGGGTACGCCGAGCCGACCGACGGACTCCTCGCGCCGCAGGGCATCATCAAGCGCATCGGTGAGCTCTCCGGTCCCGAGGCCGTCTACGCCTCCGGTGTCGGCCAGCACCAGATGTGGTCCGCGCAGTTCATCAAGTACGAGCGGCCCAACGCCTGGCTCAACTCCGGCGGTGCCGGCACCATGGGCTACTCGGTCCCCGCGGCGATGGGTGCGAAGGTCGCCCAGCCGGACCGCGTGGTCTGGGCGATCGACGGCGACGGCTGCTTCCAGATGACGAACCAGGAACTCGCCACCTGCGTGATCAACGACATCCCGATCAAGGTCGCGATCATCAACAACTCGTCGCTCGGCATGGTCCGGCAGTGGCAGACGCTGTTCTACGACGGCCGGCACTCCTTCACCGACCTCGAGACGGGGCACGCCTCGCGCCGTGTGCCGGACTTCGTGAAGCTGGCCGACGCGTACGGTGCCCTCGGCATCCGGGTCGAGAAGGCCGACGAGGTCGACGCCGCGATCGAGCTCGCCCTCGCGACCAACGACCGCCCGGTGGTGATCGACTTCGTCGTGAGCCGTGACTCGATGGTCTGGCCGATGGTCCCGCAGGGCGTCAGCAACTCGTCCATCGAGTACGCCCAGGCACTCGCGCCCACCTGGGACGACGAGGACGCCGACATGACGGGAGAAACCGCATGAGCCACGTCCTCTCCCTCCTCGTGGAGGACAAGCCCGGTCTGCTGACCCGCGTCGCCGGACTCTTCGCCCGTCGCGGCTTCAACATCGAGTCGCTCGCCGTCGGCAACACCGAGGTGGACGGCCTCAGCCGGATCACGGTCGTCGTCGACGTCGAGGACCTCCCGCTGGAACAGGTGACGAAGCAGCTCAACAAGCTGGTGAACGTCATCAAGATCGTCGAACTGGACTTCTCGCAGTCGGTCCAGCGCGAGCACATGCTCGTGAAGGTGCGCGTCGACAACCAGACGCGCTCGGCGGTGCTCGAAGCAGTGAACCTGTTCCGTGCCCAGGTCGTCGACGTGGCGACCGACTCCCTGATCGTCGAGGTGACCGGCGACCCCGGCAAGATCCAGGCGATCCTCCGCGTGCTCGAGCCCTACGGCGTCAAGGAGCTCGCCCGCGCGGGCCTCCTCGGCATGGGCCGCGGACCGAAGAGCATCACCGACCGGGTGCGCTGAGCGCCCGTCACACCCTTCCCGGGCGCCGATGGTGCCCGGCACCGACCACAGAACCAAGGAGACACACCCTCGTGACTGACATCGTGTACGACGCCGACGCCGACCTGACGCTCATCCAGGGCAAGAAGGTCGCCGTCATCGGCTACGGCTCGCAGGGCCACGCCCACGCCCTCAACCTCCGTGACTCGGGTGTCGAGGTGAAGATCGGCCTGCAGGAGGGCTCGAAGAGCCGGCAGAAGGCCGAAGAGGCGGGCTTCGAGGTCCACACGCCGGGCGACGCCACCGCCTGGGCCGACGTCGTCGTCATCCTCGCGCCGGACCAGGTCCAGCGCATCGTCTACGCCGAGGACATCCGCCCGAACCTCAAGCCGGGCGCGACGCTCGTCTTCGGCCACGGCTTCAACATCCGCTTCGGCTACATCGAGGCGCCCGAGGGTGTCGACGTGTCGCTCGTCGCGCCGAAGGGCCCGGGCCACACCGTCCGTCGCGAGTACGAAGCCGGCCGTGGCGTCCCCGTGATCGTCGCCGTCGAGGTCGACGCGTCCGGTTCCGCCTGGGACCTCGCGTGGTCGTACTCCAAGGCGATCGGTGGCCTCCGCTCCGGCGGCATCAAGACGACCTTCACCGAGGAGACCGAGACCGACCTGTTCGGCGAGCAGGCCGTCCTCTGCGGTGGCACCTCGCAGCTCATCCAGTACGGCTTCGAGACCCTGGTCGAGGCGGGCTACCAGCCGCAGATCGCCTACTTCGAGGTCCTGCACGAGCTCAAGCTCATCGTCGACCTCATCTGGGAGGGCGGCCTCACCAAGCAGCGCTGGTCGATCTCCGACACCGCCGAGTTCGGTGACTACGTCTCCGGCCCGCGCGTGATCTCGCCGGACGTCAAGGAGAACATGAAGGCGGTGCTCGCGGACATCCAGAACGGTGCCTTCGCGAAGCGCTTCATCGAGGACCAGGACGCCGGCGCACCGGAGTTCAAGGCGCTCCGTGCCAAGGGCGAGGGCCACCCGATCGAGGCCACCGGCCGTGAGCTCCGCGCGCTCTTCGCGTGGAAGCAGAACGACGGCGACTACGTGGACGGCTCGGCCGCGCGGTAGTCTTCCGAGAACCACTCGACCTGCGAGGCGGCGGTGCACCTGCACCGCCGCCTCGCGATGTGACCCGAACGTTATGCAGCAGCTCTTCTCCAGCCCCGACGCCGCGGACCGGCGTCCCTCCGCCGTGCGCGCGGTCGATTCCCGACACCCGTCGGCCGTGCTGCGCACCCGCGGTCAGGACCGCCCCGACCAGCATGGGATGATCGTTCGATGGCGGTGACGAAGCGAGCGGTCCACATCGGCGCCGGCAAGATCGGGCGCGGGTTCGTGGGCCAGTTCCTCGTGGCGAGCGGCTACGAGCTCACCTTCGTCGACGTCGACGAACGCGTGGTCTCGGCCCTGAACGAAGCCGGCCGGTTCGTGGTGCACGAGGTCGGCGAGATGCCGGTCGAGCACCTCGTCTACGGGTTCCGCGCGCTCAGCAGCAAGACCGACCGCGAGCGTGTGGTGCAGGCCATCGCCGAGGCGGACGTCGTGACCACCGCCGTGGGGGCCCGGACCCTCCCGCTCGTCGCGCCGCTCATCGCCGAGGGCCTCGCGGCACGCCCGCTCGAGCGCGGCGACGTCACGATCGTCGCCTGCGAGAACGCGTTCAACGCGACCGACTCGCTGCACGCCAGCATCCGCCGCGCCCCGATCCTCGAAGACCGCGACATCGCCGCCGTCTTCGCGAACTGCGCGATCGACCGCATCGTCCCGGACCAGTCCGGTGTGCTCGGTCAGTCCGGCGGCCTCGACGTCGTGCTCGAACCGTTCTACGAGTGGGTCATCGAGCGCACCCCGTTCCTGGGCTCCGACGCCGAACCGCCGACGATCGAGGGCGTCACCTGGGTCGACGACCTGCAGCCGTTCGTCGAGCGCAAGCTCTACACGGTCAACACGGCGCACGCCACCGCCGCCTACCACGGCTACGTGCGGGGCATCCGGCTCATCCGCGAAGCACTCGAGGACGACGCCGTCCGCGCCGAGGTCGACGGGGTGCTCGCCGAGACCACCGCACTGCTGATCGCGAAGCACGGCTTCGACCCCGAGGACCACGCGCGCTACGTCGCCGCGAACCTCTCCCGCATCGCGAACCCGCACCTGCCGGACTCCACCGCGCGCGTCGGCCGCAACCCGCTCCGCAAGCTCGGCCGTCGTGAACGCTTCGTCGGCCCGGCGTCGCAGCTCGCCGAGCGCGGCCTGCCCGTGGAGCACCTGCTCGGTGCCGTCCGTGTGGCGCTCGCGTTCGACGACGAGAACGACCCGGAGTCGATCGAGCTGCACGCACTCCTGCGTTCCGGGGCGACCGCGCACGCGCTGACCGAGATCCTCACGGGCCTGATGGAGAGCCACCCGCTCTTCCCGGCCGTCCGCGACGTCGTCGCAGAGGTCCTCGCGACGCAGCCGGCCGACGTCTGACCTCGGCTTCCCGGCCGTCGCTGGTCCTCCCGGTGTCGGGTCCCTCGTAGAATCGGGGCATGACCACGGCAGCATCCCCACCAGACGGGTCGATCGACCCGGACGTGCCGAACGCCGTCGACACCGACGACGCCGCCCTCAGCTGGGGTGACGCCGACGACGCCACCCACGTCGACGCGGCGCACAACCCGGTGGCGGTGCGCGAGCGCGGCGAGCGGGACCCCGAGGCGCCCGAGACCTCCGGCGCGCTCGTCGGGTTCGGCGTCTTCGGGGGCCTCTACCTCCTCTACACGGTGGCCTGGCTCCTCACCGCGTCGACCGCGTACGTCTCCGGCGTCGACACGGTCCTCACGCTCTTCGTCGAGGTGCTCCGCTTCCTCGCGATCCTCGCGCCGGCACTCTGGTTCACGGTGGTGCTCTGGGCGGCGCGAAGCAGCCGCACGCGAACCCGCCTGCTCTGGATGCTCCTCGGCGCCGTCGTGCTCTTCCCCTGGCCGTTCCTCCTGACGCGGAGCTTCGGGTGACCGGGGCAGTGCCGGCGACGACCCGCCGGAACAGCGCCCCCGTGGTCGCGAAGATCGTGGTCTGGGTCGTGTTCGCGGCGCTGTTCGCGTACATGACGGTGCAGGCCGTCGGCAACCTGACGCAGATCAACCAGCGGGTGGACGCCTTCAACGCGTTCCTCCAGACGACCTCGGGCGGCGACTCGCTGCAGACCAGCACCCCGTGGCTGTGGCTCGTGCTCGACATCCTCATCGCGCCGGTCGCGTTCGTCGCGGCGATCGTCATCACCCGGCGTTCGAGCCTGCCCGTCACGATCGCGGTGTTCGTGGTCGCCTTCGCGGGCGCCGGCGCCCTCTGGCTCGACCTCCAGCTGTTCGTCCCGACGCTGCTGGACTTCTGACGCGACCCGTCGACGGCCAGGAGGCACGGTGCGGCCCCGCCCCGCGCCTCCTGCCCTCGTGTGGTTCTCCACAGGACCGCTCCCGCGGTCGTAACCACCGGCCCGCGTCGATAGCATGGTGGGATACCAACCGTCTCGAGTGAGGAAACAGCTGCTGTGTCGAAGCCGGTCGTCCTGATCGCCGAAGAACTCTCGCCCGCAACGGTCGACGCCCTCGGGCCCGACTTCGAGATCCGGAACGTGGACGGCACCGACCGTCCGGCGCTCCTGGCGGCGCTGTCCGACGCGCACGCCGTCCTCGTGCGGTCCGCCACCAAGATCGACGCCGAGGCGATCGCCGCGGCACCGGTCCTCAAGGTCGTCGCCCGTGCCGGCGTCGGCCTCGACAACGTCGACATCAAGGCCGCGACGACCGCCGGCGTGATGGTGGTGAACGCCCCGACCTCGAACATCATCTCGGCGGCGGAGCTCACGGTGGGGCACATCCTGTCGCTCGCACGGCACATCCCGGCCGCCCACGCCTCGCTGGCCGCCGGTGCGTGGAAGCGCTCGTCGTACACCGGTGTCGAGCTCTACGAGAAGACCGTCGGCATCATCGGCCTCGGCCGCATCGGCGCGCTCATCACCCAGCGGCTGCAGGCCTTCGGCGTGACGGTCATCGCGTACGACCCGTACGTCACCACGGCACGTGCGCAGCAGCTCGGGGTCGAGCTCGTCTCCCTCGAGGACCTGCTGCGTCGGGCGGACTTCACCACGATCCACATGCCGAGGACACCGGAGACCCTCGGCATGATCTCGGACGCCCAGTTCGCCCTGATGAAGCCGACCGCGTTCGTCGTGAACGTGGCCCGCGGTGGCCTGATCGACGAGGACGCCCTGCACCGGGCCCTCACGTCGAACACCATCGCCGGCGCCGGCCTCGACGTCTTCGTCGCCGAGCCCCCGAAGGACTCGCCGCTCCTGGCACTCCCGAACGTCGTCGTGACGCCGCACCTCGGCGCCTCCACCGACGAAGCGCAAGAGAAGGCAGGCGTCTCGGTCGCCAAGTCGGTCCGTCTCGCCCTCGGCGGCGAGCTCGTGCCCGACGCGGTCAACGTCGCGGGCGGGGTCATCGACCCGTACGTGCGCCCCGGCATCCCGCTCGTCGAGAAGCTCGGCCAGGTCTTCACCGCCCTCGCGACCTCGCCGGTCACGAGCATCGACGTCGAGGTGCACGGCGAGCTCGCCGAGTACGACGTCAGCGTGCTGAAGCTCGCGGCGCTCAAGGGCGTCTTCACCGACGTCGTGAGCGACCAGGTCTCCTACGTCAACGCCCCGCTCATCGCCGAGCAGCGCGGGGTCACCGTCCGCCTCATCACCGAGACCGACAGCCCCGAGTACCGCAACGTGCTGACGATCCGCGGTGCCCAGTCCGACGGCCCGGCGATCAGCGTCTCCGGCACGCTCACCGGCCCGAAGCAGGTCGAGAAGCTCGTCGAGATCAACGGGCACGACGTCGAGGTGCCGCTCGACCGGCACCACGTCGTCATGGAGTACACCGACCGTCCGGGCATCGTCGCGGTCTACGGCAAGGAGTTCGGCCAGGCCGGCATCAACATCGCCGCGATGCAGATCTCGCGCGAAGCCGCCGGTGGCCAGGCACTGAGCGTCCTGACGGTCGACTCGCCCGTGCCGGCCGAGATCCTCGAGCACGTCCGCTCGGCGATCGACGCGTCCTCGCTCCGCGAGATCGACATCACGCTCTAGGGGAGTGGCGGACATGAGCAGCGCGCAGACGATCCGACTCGCGGTCATCCGTGGTGACGGCATCGGCCAGGAGGTCGTCGACGAGGCCCTGAAGGTCCTGCACGCGGTCCTGCCGGACGACCTCGTGGTGCAGGAGACCCCGTTCTCCCTCGGCGCCGCACGCTACCTGGAGACCGGCGACATCCTGACCGACGACGACATGGCAGCGATCGCGCAGCACGACGCGATCCTGCTCGGAGCGGTCGGCGGTGACCCGCGTGACCCGCGGCTCGCCGGCGGCATCATCGAGCGCGGGCTGCTCCTCAAGCTCCGCTTCGCGTTCGACCACTACGTGAACCTCCGGCCGACGACGGTACACCCGGCCGTCCCGACGCCGCTCGCCGACCCCGGCGAGGTCGACTTCGTGGTCGTCCGCGAAGGCACCGAGGGGCCCTACGTCGGCAACGGCGGCGCCATCCGGACCGGTACCCCGCACGAGATCGCGACCGAGGTCTCGTTGAACACCGCCTTCGGTGTCGAACGGGTCGTGCGGTACGCCTTCGCGCTGGCCGACCGACGCCCGCGTCGCCACCTGACCCTCGTGCACAAGAGCAACGTCCTGGTGCACGCCGGAGCCCTCTGGCAGCGCACCGTCGCGGCCGTCGGCGCCGAGTACCCGGACGTCACGGTCGACTACCAGCACGTGGACGCGGTCACCATCCACATGGTCCGCGACCCCGCACGGTTCGACGTCATCGTCACCGACAACCTGTTCGGCGACATCATCACCGACCTGGCCGGCGCGATCAGCGGCGGCATCGGTCTGGCGGCCTCGGGCAACATCAACCCGGACGGCACCTTCCCCAGCATGTTCGAGCCGGTCCACGGTTCCGCGCCGGACATCGCAGGTCAGCAGCTGGCCGACCCCACCGCCGCGATCCGTTCCGTCGCCCTGTTGCTCGACCACCTCGGTCGCGGTGACCTGGCGGCCGCGGTGACGGCTGCGGTGGAGTCCGACCTCGCCGACCGGGGCACCACGCCGCGTCGCACGGCCGAGATCGGCGACGCGATCGCCGCCGCGGCCACGGCACGCACCACCACCGCCTGAGAAGGAGTCCTCCCCATGAGCACCGACACCGCCTTCGGACTCGAGTTCGCCAGCACCCCGTCCGCCGACCGCCGCGCGGCTGCCGAGCGTGAGCAGATCCTCGCCGACCCGGGCTTCGGCAAGCACTTCACCGACCACATGGCGACGGTCGAGTGGACGCTCGAAGACGGCTGGCACAGTGCGTCGATCCACCCGTACGGGCCGCTGTCCCTCGATCCGAGCGCGAGCGTCCTGCACTACGCCCAGGAGATCTTCGAGGGGCTCAAGGCCTACCGGCACGCGGACGGCTCGGTGTGGTCGTTCCGGCCGGACGCCAACGCCCGACGCTTCCAGCGGTCCGCCCGACGCCTGGCGCTTCCGGAGCTCCCGGTCGAGGCGTTCGTCGAGTCGATCCGGCAGCTCGTGCAGACCGACGTCGACTGGGTGCCCTCGGCGCCCGAGACCAGCCTGTACCTGCGCCCGTTCATGATCGCCACGGAATCGTTCCTCGGGGTCCGCGCGGCACAGGCCGTCGCGTACCACTGCATCGCGAGTCCGGCCGGTGCGTACTTCACCTCGGGCCCGAAGCCGGTGTCGATCTGGCTGTCGACGCAGTACGCGCGCGCCGGCAAGGGCGGGACCGGTGCGGCGAAGACCGGCGGCAACTACGCCTCGTCGCTGCTGCCCCAGCAAGAGGCCTACGAGCACGGCTGCCAGCAGGTGATGTTCCTCGACTCGGTGGAGGGCAAGTACCTCGAAGAGCTCGGCGGGATGAACGTCGTCCTGGTCAAGTCCGACGGCACCCTCGTCACGCCCGACTCCGACTCGATCCTCGAAGGGATCACGCGGGACTCGATCCTGCAGTTGGCCGAGGACCGCGGCCTGACCGTCGAGAAGCGCCGCGTGACCCTCGACGAGTGGCGTGACGGCGTCGCCGACGGCTCGATCACCGAGGCGTTCGCGTGCGGGACCGCCGCTGTCGTGACCCCGATCGCCGAACTCCGGGGTGACGGCTTCACGATCGGTTCGCCGACCGTCGGGGCGGGGGAACTCACGATGTCCCTGCGCGACGAACTCACCGACATCCAGTACGGCCGTCGTCCCGACCCGCACGGGTGGATGACCAAGCTGACCGACGCGTCCTGATCGACCGGCGGGCGTGGGTAGGGTCGAACGGTGAAGATCGCACGGTTCAGCAGCAAGGGTGAAGACCCCCGGTACGGCATCCTCGACGAGCGCGCTCTGGTGGTGCTCGCGGGAGACCCGATGTACCAGGGGTTCGAGACCACGGGGGAGCGCGTGGCACTGGCCGACGCCAAGCTCCTCGCACCCGTCATCCCGCGGTCGAAGGTCATCGGCGTCGGGCTCAACTACTCGGAGCACGCCTCCGAGATGGACGAGCGTGCTGGCGACGACCCGGTGGTGTTCCTCAAGCCGAACACCTCGGTGATCGGTCCGGACGAGCCCATCCGCCTCCCCGCCGACATCGGACGCGTCGACCACGAGGGCGAACTCGCCATCGTGATCGGCTCACTCGCGAAGAACGTCCGACGTGAAGACTTCGCGAGCGTCATCCTTGGCTACACGATCGCCAACGACGTGACCGCCCGTGACCTGCAGGCGCGCGACGGTCAGTGGACCCGGGCGAAGGGCTTCGACACGTTCTGCCCGCTCGGCCCCGTGATCGAGACCGAGATCGACCCGTCGGACATCCGCATCGAGACCCGCGTCGACGGTGACCTTCGACAGGCGGCCTCGACGAACGAGATGGTGCACGACATCCCGTCGCTCGTCGAGTTCGTGTCCTCCATCTGGACCCTCCTGCCCGGTGACGTCATCCTGACCGGGACTCCGGCCGGTGTCGGGCAGATCCGCGACGGCGAGATCGTCGAGGTCACCATCTCCGGCATCGGTTCGCTCAAGAACCCGGTCATCGCGCGGCACTGACAGCGCTCCCGAACGGCCCGTTCCCCCAGGTGGGGAGCGGGCCGTTCGTCGTTGCCGGGGAGTACCCAACCCCGGCGCAGAGGGCGACACGCCCGGGATGTGGGCCGGCTTGGCGCTGCCGTTCACCTCTGCGTAAAGTAATCACTCGTTGCCGCTGAGGCGGAGAACGGAACGGCCGAGACGATCACCGGGTTGAACACCTGGAGATGCAGTCCGGACGGGGTCCCGCTCAGGCAACCAACTCCTCGGAAACACGACCTCTGGTTGTGCGCCCAGGGAGTTGTACAAGACGAATGCCTCTCTGGCGGAACCTTTCGTGGGTCGAGCGGGGAGTGCGTCTGGTCCTTGAGAACTCAACAGCGTGCACATTGTCAATGCCAATTTATTGATTGACCTCGTGCCTGGTCG